>CAXTQE010000010.1:0-7424 GCA_964246225.1 uncultured Acidobacteriaceae bacterium
GTACGGAGGTGAAGACGCAGCTCATGGCCGGGCGCAATCTCTTCTGGTGCCCGAGCTGCCAGGCGGAGTAAAGTGGGAGGCGTATGACGTTGGACGTGCCACGTTAAAAGTATGATCGTCTCCTTCAAGGATGAGGAAACGAGAAGAATCTTTCTCACTGGAAAAAGCCGGCGTCTGGGCGCGATCGCAAGAATGGCGGCCCGGCGCATGGGGGACTTGGATCTTGCGCAGGATGTTGGCGAGCTTAGAAATCCGCCCGGAAATCGTCTCGAACGGCTGAGAGGGGACCGTGCAGGCCAATGGAGTCTTCGGATCAATGACCAATATCGTTTGTGCTTCGTTTGGACCGGTGTGGACGCTTCCGAAGTCGAGGTCGTTGATTATCACTAGGAGACTTTTATGATTGCTAGAAAGGCGACAGACCGGCTTGTGGCAATTCATCCCGGAGAGTATCTGCGCGAGGACTTTCTGAAGCCGCTTCAACTTTCCGTCAACGCTTTGGCGCTTTCCTTGCGAGTTCCCGCGACTCGCATCTCTGAAATTGTGAATGAGAGGCGGGGGATCACGATTGACACAGCCATACGGCTGAGTTTGTACTTCGGTACCACTCCCGATTACTGGCTCACGATGCAATCGGCTTACGAACTCACGGTCGGCACAGCGGAATTGATGCCGAGGCTCAGAAAAGAAGTGCAAAGGCGGATCGAGCAGTAGGAGTGGTGAGGTAGACAAAGATGGCAACGCAGACGAAAGACTATTACGCAACGCTTGGCATCAAGAAAGATGCTTCTCAGGATGAGATCCGCAAGACGTTTCGCAAGCTCGCGCGAAAGTACCACCCGGACGTCAATCCCGGAGATAAGAAGGCCGAGGAGAAGTTCAAGGAAATCTCCGAAGCCAACGATGTGCTGTCGGACGAGAAGAAGCGCAAGGTGTACGACCAGCTCGGCTTTTATTCCGATTCGATCGATCCGGCCGCGGCCGAGGCAGCGGAGCGCGGAGGGTACGGAGGTGGTTTTCCCGGGGGAGCCGGTCCGGGACCTGGGTCTTCGCGGGGTGGACGCGGGTCGGCTCAGGAGGTGCCGTTTGAGTTTGGCGGCTTTGATTTTTCGAACTTCGCGGCTGGTTCCGGGGCCTCCCGTGGAGCTGGCGAGGCGCGAGAACCTGCCGGTGGAGGCTTCGGAGGTTCCTTCAAAGACATCTTTTCGGGGATGTTTTCCGGTGGACAGCGCGGACAGGCGCGCGGACCGCAGGCTGGGTCGGACATCGAGTACCAGGTCTCGATCGACTTCTGGACGGCCGTTCGCGGAGGCGTTACCAAGCTTGAAATCCAGCGCCAGGAGACGTGCCCGACATGCAATGGCAAGAGTGTCACGGGTGGGTCGGGCGAGTGCCCGGAGTGCCATGGATCGGGTCAGGTAACCCAGATGGGCGGACGCATGAAGTTCAACATCCAGTGTCCGCGATGCGGCGGGTCGGGACACGTTGAAAGTACGTGTCCAACCTGCGACGGGGAGGGCGTGGTGATGCGGCGGGAACCGCTTGAGTTTCGCATCAAGCCGGGTACCCGGGATGGGCAGCGTATCCGGCTGGCAGGCAGAGGGAACGCCGGGGTGAACGGTGGAGCCAAGGGAGACCTGTTTCTCATCATCAAGACGGGAGCGCATCCCTTTTTCACCCGCACGGGAGACGACATCCTCGTGTCCGTTCCGGTGACGGTAACGGAGGCGGCGCTGGGAGCCAAGATCGAGGTGCCGGCGGTCGACGGGAGGACGCAACTCAAGATTCCTCCTGGGACGCAGACCGGTCAAAAGCTTCGGCTACGCGAAAAAGGTGTTCCCTCAGCGACCCGGGAAGGAGTTCGCGGAGACCAGATTGTGGAGGTCAAAATCGTGGTGCCCAAGGTGCAGGATGAGCGTTCGAAGGAGATCCTGCGAGAGCTCTCCAGGCTCAATCCAGAGGATCCGCGAGCGGAGATGCTAGCCGGAGTCTAGTGGATCCGGCTGTAACCTGGACACCATTTCCAGCGTCTGCCGAACCGGAGCGATGGCCCTACGGGTTTACGTCGTGTTTCAACTTGACTCCATCGATAGGGTGGTATTCCTCATGCGTGCCTCCCCTGCTAAACTCATATATTGATGGCTCAAGATAAACTTCGCATCGTCCCTCTCGGCGGCCTCGGCGAGTTCGGCATGAACTGTATGGCGATCCGCTGGCAGGACGACATCATCGTCGTCGACGCCGGCCTCATGTTTCCCGAGGAGGAGCTCCTCGGCGTCGACATCGTCGTGCCCGACATCTCTTACCTCACCGAAAATCGCAGCAAAGTAAAGGCAATCCTCCTCACCCATGGGCATGAGGACCACGTCGGCGGGCTTCCCTGGATTCTCTCCGAGCTCAACGTCCCCGTCTACGGCACCGAGTTTACCCTGGCTCTGGCCGAAGGCAAACTCGATGAACACCGCCTTTTGGACGACGCCGACCTGATCGAGATGATCCCGGGCCGTCGCTTTACCCTCGGGCCGTTCTCCGTCATGCCCATCCGCGTCACGCATTCGCTTGTCGACTGCGTCGCTCTCGCCATCCACACCCCTGTCGGCGTTCTGCTCCACACCGGCGACTTCAAGATCGATCTCTCCCCTCCGGACGGAAAAGCTTTCGATCTCCAGGCCTTCGCCGACCTTGGCAAGAACGGCGGCGTCCTCGCCCTGCTTCAGGACTCCACCAACGTCGATCGCCGCGGCTGGACTCCCAGCGAGCGCGCCGTGCGTCCCCGGCTGGATGAAATTTTTGCGCAGACCAAAAAGAAGCTGTTCTTCTCATGCTTCTCGTCGTCCATCACCCGCCTGGGCCTGGCCTTTGAGCTCGCACAGAAACACGGCCGCAAGGTCGCTGTCATCGGCCGCTCCATGGATAACGCCACTGAAATTGCCCAGGACCTTGGCTATCTGAAGATTCCTCAGGGCCTGCTCATCCACCCTGGCCAGATTCGCGACTTTCCTGCCGACAAGCTCCTGATCCTGATCTCCGGAACCCAGGGCGAGCCCATGTCTGCCCTCAGCCGCGCTGCCGTCAACAATCATAAGTTTGCCAAGATCGATGCTGGCGACACCGTCCTGCTCAGCTCTCGCGTCATTCCCGGCAACGAGAAGCCGATCTACCGCGTGATCGACCACCTTGAGCGCCGCGACGCCAACGTCCTCCACGACGACGGCACCAATGGCCTCATCCACGTCTCCGGCCACGGCTCGCAGGAAGAGCTGAAGATGATGATCAACCTCGTCCAGCCTAAGTTCTTCATCCCCGTCCACGGCGACTTCCGTCACCTCAAGCGCCACGTCGAGCTGGCCCTCTCGACCGGTGTTCCCCAGAAAGCCATCCTGCTCGAAGACGGCGAAGTCCTCGAGCTCACCCCTGATTCTGCCGTCAAGAATGGCAAAGTCACCACCGGTCGCGTCTGCATCGACTCCGGTGGTTCGATCGACGTAGTGGAAGACGTCATCATCCGCGACCGCCAGCATCTATCGGAAGATGGCATCGTGCTGCCGATCATCGCGCTCAACAAGCGCACCGGCCGCGTTGAAGGTCCCATCGAGATCGTGATGCGCGGCTTCGCGGTGGACGATGCCGAGATCGTCGCCGAGGCCCGAGCCAGCGTCCAGCGCACCGTTGAAAGCTCCTCCACCGAGGAACGCCAGGACTACGGCGTCATCAAGGAAAAGATCCGCAACGATCTGAAGCGCTACATCCAGAAGGCCACCAGCCGCCGCCCCCTCATCCTGCCAGTCATCATGGAAATCTGACCTCCACCAAAGCACGTTCTTCTGAGCGTCGCAAAGAATCCCTGTATTTCGTTTCTCAGCCTTTCACTCTTCATGGACACGTTATAATTACCGTAGGGATTGAAGAAGGCCCGGCACCGTACCGGGCCTTTCCTAATGCTCGAAGGACGCCCGGCAGAGGTCCTCTCTGAAGGTGACTCCGAACCCTCCGGTCCTGTGCTAACTCTTCCTTCTTGAATACGATAGCCTCAAAGAGGGCAGGGAAGATTCCTTCTTCCCAGAGACAAGTTTTGAGCATGCCTCCCCAGTCGTGCCTTTCGCACCCCGGTCTTCGAGCCACTTTCTTGCAGCGCCTCACAGGAAAGATTTACTCGGCACGCACTCGTGACCAGATCCGTAAGCGCCCCATCTTCTACAGTCTCCTGATCGCCAGCGTTGCCTCGTGGCCCTTCGTCCACGCCCAATCTTGAGGCTTTCGCCGTCCTTGACCAGATTGCCGGCAGGCCCGTTGCGCGGCTCATCCGCCACGTAGTCGCCTTCATCCTGCATGCCGTGCAGATGCCCGATGGCAGGACGCCTGTTCTTTAGGAACGAAGCAACCGCCGAACCCCCTCCGTAACCGCGCCGTATACCACGTTCCCGGACAGGCCACCCAGGTGCTGAACCGGCGTCCGTTCCTGCGGAGGAGACACCATGCCGAGCGCAGGCAACACGACCTCGCTTGCACCCGTGAACAGCACTGCGCCATAGGTCGTCCCGAAGCCCGCCGTTGCCGCAGGCAGAAACTCGGCAACCAGCCCATACACGCCGCCGCACAAAATGCCGAACGCATACTCTGTCACCGGTGCCGCATTCTTCTTCCGTGCAGCGGAAAGCTCGATTCCCGCTGCGTCAGCCACTGCCTCGGCCGTCTGCGTGTGCGCCTTCTCAAAGCCTTCCAGCAACTCTTCCTGCTGCTTCGTATAGGTATGCCCGTCTCCTACCTTGTCCTCGATGGCCTTGGTTCCCATCAGCGAACCTTTTTGAAACAGGTTCAAGACCAGCGTACCTACGGCACCACCCACCGCTCCCGCTGCAAAACCCTTCCACGCCGAACGCTCCATCCATCTCACCTCTTGCTCTTCAGATGAGCATTCGGGCCATTCAGCAGGATCGAGTCGCGAAAAGGGGACGTTGGCGGCGTAATACCCCTGGGCGTTCGTAGTAGAACGAATCAGCCCGCGTCGCCGTTACGCAGAACCATGGCGATGCCCATGCCTCCTCCGATGCACAAGCTCGCCACACCATGCGTCTTCTGCCGCGAACGCAGCGCATGCACAAGCGTGACCAGCACCCGCGCCCCGGAAGCGCCGATCGGATGACCCAGCGCCACCGCGCCGCCAGATACGTTCACCTTGTCTGCAGGGAGGTTCAGGTCACGGATCACTGCGAGCGACTGCGCGGCAAACGCCTCGTTGAACTCAAACAGGTCCATGTCTTCGAGACTCAAGCCGGCACGCGCCAGCGCCCGAGGAACAGCCGCGGCCGGCCCCAGCCCCATGAACGCCGGATCGATCCCGACACAGGCATAGTTGACGATCTCCGCGAGAGGCTTCAGCCCATGCGCACGTGCGTATTCAGCCTCACACACCACCAGCATCGCTGCGCCATCGTTCAGGCTGCTCGCATTGCCAGCCGTTACCGTTCCATCCGGCTTGAAGGCGGGCTTCAATTTTGCAAGCACTTCAAGTGTGGTGTCCGGTCGCACACTCTCGTCGCGCGTCGTGACCACCGGTCCCTTTCGCGAGGGCACGGACACCGGAACAATCTCCGCATCGAAGACACCCTCATTCTGTGCGAGAGCTGCCCGCCGATGGCTTTCAAGCGCAAACGCATCCTGATCCGCGCGGCTTACCTTACACTCGGCCGCGACATTCTCCGCGGTGATGCCCATGTGGTAGCGGTGCGTCGGATCGGTGAGCCCGTCGTTCACCATGCTGTCGATCATGTTCACGTCGCCCAGCTTTTGCCCGCGTCGCATCTGCTGCACCAAAAAGGGCGCGCGCGACATACTCTCCACGCCACCAGCCAGATAAAGCTGTCCATCGCCGGCATGGATGGCCTGCACCGCGCTTACCACGGCCTGCATACCACTGCCGCAAACCCGGTTGATGGTCTGCCCCGGAATAGTAATCGGCAGACCGGCTCCAAGGGCAATCTGACGAGCCGGGTTCATGCCTTGTCCGGCCTGCAGGACGTTGCCGACCAGAACATCGGCAACGTCCTTGCCCTCCACACCCTGCAAGACATCCTGTGCCACCGTAGTCCCAAGGCTCACCGCGGGCACATCCGCAAACGCGCCCAGGAACGATCCGATTGCCGTCCGGCGCGCCGCTGCAATTACGATTTTCAACCGTCTATCCTCCGCTTCATGACTGTATCGCAGCGTGGGCCGCTCATGCCGGCTTCCGCTTTGGGTCTACAGCGCCGCGGCTCCGGCCTCCGCTACGGCATGGTCCTGCTCGCCTGACCCGCCGCTCACCCCAATGGCGCCCACCACCTTGCCTTCGCTCTTGAGTGGAATACCCCCGGCAAAGATCATGATCTTCCCATCATTGGAGGCGTGAATCCCGAAGAACTGCCCTCCCGACTGCGAGTGGGTCGCCAAGTCCTTGGTCGTGATGTCGAAGGCCCTCGAGGTATACGCCTTCTTGATCGAGATATCGATGCTTCCAAGCCATGCGCCATCCATCCGGACGTGGGCCACCAGGTTTCCGCCCTCATCGGCAACCGCGATGTTCATGGGTTGACCGATCTCCGTTGCCTTCTTCTCAGCCGCCTCAATGATCCGCCGTGCATCCGCTAACTTCATCTCAAACTCTCCGTGGTCCTTCTCGTGCTGCTCTTGAGCTTGGATGCTCGCACCTCGGCCCGCGCCGGAAGGAAAGTTCCAGGCAACACACGGGAGGTACGCCATCGAGCAAGGCGGGCAGGGAGCCTTGTGCCGTGCTTTGAGCCTGGTAGTTGCGGGTTCCGCTGCCGAGCGGGTTGAGGAGCTGTGATCGAGCGGGATAGAACAAGTCCTATCGCAGCGATAGGTAGTCCATCCCCTGTCCGTTAGGCGGATCCCCGGCATCTGAAAGTAAGAGGTGAGCCATGGAACAGCAAAAACATTTTCATTGCAAGGATGTCGGCTACGACTGTACCTGGGAGCTGGAAGGGAAGTCTGAGGAAGAGATGCTGCCCGTCATCGAGAAACACGCGGCGGACGTTCACAACCTGACACACTTCAAGGACGAGGCCGTCGAGAATGTGCGCGAGGCGATCCGCAAGAACGGCTGAGCCTGAGGCTTAGCTGTTCTTGGAATCCACGGAGCTTTTGATCTCCGCTGGAAGATAGATTTTGAAGGCGGTTCCTGTCCGGCCCGGGCGTACGCTGCTCCGCATGGATAGCTTGCCGTGATGATCTTCAACAATCTGACGAGCGAGTGCCAGACCGATGCCTGCACCGGTCTTTCCCTTGGTTGAGAAAAAAGGTTCGAAGACCCGCGGCTGATGCTCGTGGGCAATACCATGACCATTGTCGACGACCAGCAGGTGCAAACCGTCGCCACGCTTGCGGAGACGGATAGAGAGTGTGCCGTCGGGGTGCAGACTTTCAAG
>CAXTQE010000010.1:7524-23373 GCA_964246225.1 uncultured Acidobacteriaceae bacterium
GGCACTTTACGCGATACGCTTGGCCTTTGATCCGCTTGCAGATTCAGTTGATTCACGGCGCTCCTCGCTTCGTACGGAGGGATGCTCCGACCAGGGCTGCTAAGTGAGATGCGGCTTCCGGCCTGGACGCCCAGATTGCTCGTCAATCGCCGAAACAGCTCTGTCAATTCTTTGCGGACAGGATCTTCCGGACCATCTCGAGCAGGGCCCGGGGTCCATCGAACGCGCTGATGGTCGGCTCGCCTATGGCCTGGACGGAAAGAGGTTGGTTGGCAGTGATCAGCAGGCGTTTGATCCCGGGCTTATGGTCCAGAGACGTTCGCGTCTCGTCCCACTCTTGGCCGGAGAGCGTGTGACACATCACCACAAGCGCTACGGAGCGCTCGGCCACCGCTTGCTCCAACTCGCACAGGCGCAAGGCCTGCGTCACCTGGTAACCCGCTCCCTGCAGCACCCAAGTCCGTGTATCGAGCAGGGTCTGATCGTGTCCAAACACAACGATAACGGTGGGAGAAGGCATAGGATTTTCGCGGAATAGGACTCCAATCGCACCGGAATCAGAGATGATTTTAGCGGAGCAGGGCATCAGCCGCGCGTTAAACTTGCAGCGATTGTTTCGCTTTGCGACAGGCAGCACTTACTTTCCAAGCCGAGGATCGGGTCGCCGTCGTGCCTGTCGTCTCCCCCTGCGTTTGGACTGGAAAATGGCGGAAGAGGAGGGATTCGAACCCCCGATACCCTTTCAGGTACGCCAGTTTTCAAGACTGGAGCCATCAACCACTCGGCCACTCTTCCCTAAGGGCAGTTTAGAGCAAATCTTTAGTACCAGGCGGGGAAGATTCGAGCGGCCGCAAACGATGCATCGCTGCGATACTAGATTCCGTCTAAACCTCTACCCGCGATGGCGACCGTCTCCTCCAACCCGACTGCCGAAGTCAAGCCTCTCTCCGGCGGTTTGCCCCAGCCTAACAAGCCGGTGCCTGGCCTTTTGCCCGACGTGCGGGCACGCAATTTCGACGCCACCCTGGCCAGCGCTACCTCCTCCATCGCCTTCCGCGAGACGATCCACCTGGCCGTCGACAGTTTTCGCGCGTCGAAGGTACGGTTTCTGCTTACGATGCTGGGCATGGTCATCGGCTCGGCCTCCATCATTCTCGTCGTGGCAGTCGGCCTGACCGGACGCAAGTACGCACTCGACCTGATCTCGGGCATCGGCCCGAACATGATTGAAATGCAGTACGTCGGCGGAACGATTGCAGGTCCGGAAAACACGAGCACTCCGGACTCCATGACGCGCGAAGACATGGCCGCGGTGATGAACCAGGTTCCGGGGATCGTGGCCGCCTCGCCAATGCTCGAGTTTCACGACCGGATTTCGATCGGGAGTGGTGTCTCCAAGGACACGATGCTGCTGGGGGTCGCGCCACAGTACAAGACGGTGCGCAACCTGAGGGTCGTCGCCGGCCGCTTCTTCGACGACCAGGATTCCGCCGCGCATACCAAGGTCGCCGTCATTGTCAATACGTTTGCCAACGAACTTTATTCTTCGCCCGACGAGGCCATCGGCAAGAGCATCTCCGTCTCCGGCATTCCGTTTGTCATCATCGGCGTCTTTAAGGAGAGCACCGAAACCTTCGGCCAGTCGGAGATTTCGAACCAGACCATGCTCATTCCGTACCCGGTGGCGCGCTACTTTCAGGGTACCGACACGGTGAAGCAAATCTTCTTCACGGTTGCAAATGCCGCTGACGTTCCGATTGCGCGCGACCGTATTTTGGCCGTGATTCGCTCTCGACATCGGTCCACGAGTGTCTATAACGCGTTCACGCTGACCCAGGTGCTGAACGTCATGGGGCAGATTGCCTACATGTTGACGATCGTGCTGCTCATTGCGGCGTTCTTCACGCTGCTGGTCTCCGGCGTCGGCATCATGAACTCCATGCTGGCCAACGTTGAGTTCCGCATTCGCGAGATCGGCATTCGCAAGGCCCTGGGAGCGACCAGTCGCGAAATTCGCCTGCAGTTCCTTACCGAGGCTGTCTTCCTTTCGCTCTCCGGTGGAATCGTCGGCACGTTGATCGGCCTGGGGGTTCCGCTGGTCGTCTCTTTCTTCAGCCCGTTTACGATCCCGCCTCCGCCCTGGTGGTCGGCCTTGATCGCGTTGTCGACCTCGGTGATCGTAGGAATCGTCTTTGGCACGCGTCCAGCGAATCGTGCCGCATCGCTCGATCCGGTCGAGACGCTCAAATATGAGTAAGCGGCGGGCCTATCTAAAATAGAGCCATGGCCACCCGTGTCCGCTCGTTTTCGAAGATCAACCTGGGCCTGGCCATTGGCCCACCGCGGCCGGACGGCTTCCACTCCCTGGTTACGCTTTACCAGACCCTCGCGCTGCACGATGTGGTATCGGTCTCGGCGCAACCTGCTGCTGAGACCCGCATTCATCTCACGTCGAGCGACTTCCGCGTGCCCACCGATGCCCGCAATACCGCGTGGCGCATGATTGAACGCGCGCTACGCCACTGCGGCACGGCGGCGGAGGTCGAGGTCCACCTTGAAAAGAACCTGCCCATTCAGGGGGGCATGGGCGCTGGTTCGGCAAATGCAGCGGCAGCCTTAATCGGGCTCGAACGGGAGTTGGGGCTTAGGATTGCAGCGGAAGATCGCCTTGCGCTGGCGGCGGAGGTTGGCTCCGATGTGCCGCTGTTTCTGGTGGGCGGATCGGTGCTGGGATGGGATCGCGGGCAGCAAGTCACCGCGGTTCACGATATGACCTACGCCGGCGGTGCGCAGATTCCGTGCGTGATGGCGCTGCCGTCCATCGGGGTCTCGACGCCGAACGCGTTCCGCGAGTGGGATCGTCTGGTCACGCCTGCGGATGGCTTGCAAACGTACCCGATCCGCGATACTCTACTTGAGTTGAGCCGCATCTATGCGTCTATCCTCCGGTCCACTGGAGACGACGGCGCATCCGGCACCTCCGGTATCATCCCCGATCCGAGTTCTATGCCTGGGTTTCCAGTTGCACAGAACAGCCCTGAGAATCTGCAGCGGCCTCCCGGTAAACAACGTTACCCCACCTTTTTAGGAGAGCGGAGCGGAGTCGAGGAAGATGACGTTAGGAACTCCCTTCTTGCGCTGGTTCACGTCAATTTAGGATCTGAGCTGGAAAACGACTTCGAAAAGGTCGTCTTTCCTCAGTATCCTGCCTTGCGCGAGATCAAGCAGCAATTACTGGGTTTCGCGACTGAGCATCCCGCACTTTACGCGGCGCTCTCCGGATCAGGCTCCGCTTTGTTCGGCCTCTACGCCGATCAGACCGGTGCGATCGCAGCTCAACGGCGGCTCCAACAACACGGTGTCCGGGCAATCGTTACCTCGACCCTGCCTCGCCGGATTTACTGGAGCAGCATGTTTGCTGAGTGATTTCCCTCCGCTTTCCTCTACAATAAGAGGCAGGCACCCGGAAATGGGATTGGGCGATCGATCAATGGTAGGTCAGGTGCCTTTGGAGCACTTTATCTAGGTTCGAATCCTAGTCGCCCAGCCAAAGAATCGATCGGATCCCCGGAGCAGGAAACAGGGTTCTTTCCAAGCGGCAAGGCGAATCCGTTTCGCTGCGATCGACGAAGAAAGTAGCAGGCTCTCGGAAAAGCGTAAGCAGAACCACACGAATTGAGGAACAAACGCCGCCGAACCTGGCAGCGCCGCAAGACGAAAGCAGCAGGAACCACCGTAGGGTCAACCAACCTGAGGAGTTTCAAACGTGACGCAAGCAGACACGACTGCGGTTCTTCCCCCTGATTTGGCGCGCGACGAAGAGATGAACCAACGCTCTTCGCCCGCGCCGACGCTCCCTCCCACGAAGGCTGCCCCAGAGCGAAAGCGCGCAGGCCGCTTAGGTGAGGCGAAACGCTTTAAGATCTTCTCCGGCTTGGCGAATATTCCGCTCGCCGAAGAGGTGTGTCACTTCGTTGGCGTCCCGCTGGGTCAGACCAAGATGCAGCGCTTTGCGGACGGAGAAATTTACTTTCAACTGCTCGAAAACGTGCGCGGAGCGGATGTCTTTGTCATTCAACCGACCTGCCGTCCCGTCGATCAGCACCTGGTGGAGCTTTTGATCATGATCGATGCGCTCAAGCGAGCTTCGGCGGCACGCATCACGGTTGTGATCCCGTACTACGGCTACGCGCGGCAGGACCGAAAAGACCGTCCGCGTGTCGCCATCTCGTCGAAGCTCGTTGCCGATCTTCTTACCACCGCCGGTGCTAACCGCGCCCTTCTGGTGGACCTGCACGCCGCGCAGATTCAGGGATTTTTCAACATTCCGGTCGATCACCTGTTTGCGAGCCCAGTGTTAGTCGATTACTTCCGCAAACTCAGCCTTCCGGATCTCACCGTCGTCAGTCCGGATGCGGGCGGCGTGGAGCGAGCCAGGTTTTTCGCGAAGAAACTCGATGTTCCGCTGGCCATCGTCGACAAGCGGCGCACCGACATCAACGTCACCGAAGTGATGAACGTGATTGGCGACGTCCGGGGAAGGACCTGCCTTATCCTCGACGACATCGTCGATACGGCGGGGACGCTCGTCAAAACGGTCGACGCCCTGCTCGCCCAGGGAGCGGTAAAGGTCTACGCCTGTGCCTCGCATGCCGTGCTGTCCGGCCCGGCGATCGACAACATCGCGAAGTCCGCACTGGTCGAGCTGGTTGTGGCGAACACCATTCCGCTCAGCGAAGAAGCTCAGCGGATTGAAAAGATCAAGCCTCTTTCGATTGCCGGCCTCCTGGGCCGCGCCATTGAAAGCATCCATATGGAGACCAGCGTCTCGACGCTGTTCAACTAACCCTCAACCTCCGGCGGATCCAGCCGCAAACGGAGCGGTTCCGGCAGCCTCAAACTGCCGGCCGTGCCCGAAAGGAAACAACATGGCTACACCGAAGTTCGACGCCGTCATCGCCACCCCGCGCACCGGCAAATTCAACAAAAACCATGCTCGCCGCGTGCGGGTCGAAGGCAAGATCCCCGCAGTCGTCTACGGAGCCGGCCAGGAGACGGTTGCCGTCGCGGTTGACCCAAAGGTCGTCACTCGCATTCTCCACTCGGAGTCCGGCCATAACACGATCTTTGACCTGAACGTCGAAGGCGCGGCCCTGGTCAAAGCCATGATCGTCGACTGGCAGCACGAGCCGATCAAGGGCAAGCTGCTCCATATCGACTTTAAGCGGATCGCCATGGACAAGGCCATGCGCGTCTCGGTTCCCGTCCAGCTCACCGGCTCGCCGGTTGGCGTGCGGGTCGGCGGCGGCGTGCTTGACCAGATCATGCGTGAGGTAGAGATTGAGTGCCTTCCCGCCGACATCCCGGACCACCTGGACGTCGATGTCACGGATCTTGAGCTTTACGGCGCGATCCACATCTCCGACCTGCCGCACTCCGGCACCCTCAAGTTTTTGGGCGAGGACACCGCTCTGGTCGCGCACGTGACCCTGGTCAAGGAAGAGGCCGTGGCCGATGCCGTCGCCGCGCCTGCTGCCGCCGAGCCCGAAGTGACCAAGAAGGGCAAGGGCGATGCTCCTGCCGCGGATTCCTCTGCGGCCAAGCCGGACGCGAAGAAGAAGTAAGCGGCTGGCGGGCGATGAAGCTGATTGTCGGACTCGGAAACCCCGGAATCGAATACCAGTTCACGCCGCACAATGCAGGGTTTCTTGCGATCGACCGTCTCGCCGAGCAGTGCGGCGTGACGGTGGGCAATCGCCGGGGACGCGCCCTGACGGCTCGCACCACGCTGGCCGGCCACGACGTGCTCCTGGCCAAACCCGAAACTTTCATGAATCTCAGCGGATTGTCTGTCGCCGCGCTCATGAAGGAGTTGGAGCTGGAGCGACCCGGCACCGACGTAATTGTTCTTTATGACGAGTTGGCCATTCCTCTCGGACAGCTTCGCGTTCGCGAACGCGGTTCGGCCGGAGGGCACAACGGAGTAAAATCAGTCTCCGGCACACTTGGCACGGAGGAGTGGCTTCGGGTTCGGATCGGCGTTGGCAAACCGCCCACGCAAACCGGGCGCGAGGTAAAAGCGGGAGGTACGGACTACCTGCTCTCCCCCCTGCGCAGGATGCAGTTGCAGGAACTGGACGAAGGGCTCGACCTGGCTGTACGCGCGGTCGAGATGATTCTCACCGAGGGCGTGGCGAAGGCCATGAACCACTTCAACCGCAAGGTCAACGGCACGGCCGACGACCCCGCAGCCTAACCCCGTTGGACTGCTTGCACACGAGTCCGTTCTCCTCCTCCAAACCGTTGGTGCCTGTGTTTGGGCCCGGTGCGAAGCAGAACTTCGCAGAAAGAAGCAGATCATGAATCGCAGCTACGAAATCATGTTTATCGTCCGTCCGGACGTGGAAGAAGCCGACCTCGACAAGCTCATCGAGGGCTTCTCAAAGAATGTTACTGATGGCGGCGGAACCATACGCTCGACCGAAAAGATGGGCCGCCGGCGCCTGGCGTACACCGTTCGCAAGTTCAACGACGGCTTTTACATCCTGCTGACGATTGAGGCCGCGGGCTCGCTGATCGCTGAAATCGAGCGCCGCCTGCGCGTGACCGAGCAAGTGATCAAGTTCATCACCGTGCGGATCGATGAGGAAGAGAAGCGCCTGGGCAAGATCAAGGCGCACCGCGAAACGCATGTCAAGCGCAGCGCCCAGCCCTCCGCCCAGCCGGCCCGGGTCGCTTCGATCGACGCCGCTGCCGAGACGCCAGCTACGTCTGCGGTCCCCGATGAGCCGCCCGCGGCACCCGCTGCCGAGACCGAGACCCCGGTCGAAGCCACCGTTTAAATCTCGTCCGCGGCTCCGCGGACCACGCACCATCGGCAACGCAACGGAACACCAGAGGACATCATGGCTGACGAAACAACCAACGCTTCCGATTCATCTTCCGCCCCGGCGGCATCCGCTCCTTCTACCTACACACCGCGTCCTCCGCGTCCGGCGGGAGGCCCCGGAGGTCCAGGCGGCCCGCGCCCGGCGGGTGGCCCTGGAGGCGGCCCGGGAGGACGCAAGTTCTTCCGCCGCAAGAAGGTCTGCAAGTTCTGCACGGAGAAGATCGACGCTATCAGCTACCGCGACGTGCGCCTGCTTCAGGGCTTCATCGCCGAGCGCGGCAAGATCATTCCACGCCGGCTGACGGGCGTTTGTACCCGTCACCAGCGTCGCCTTTCGCTCGCCATCAAGCAGTCACGGAATATCGCCCTGCTGGCGTTCGCGAACCGCTTCTAACTTTCCCTCGCGGCTGGACTCAACCCGCGCAAGAACACGGAGATTCATCATGGAAGTCATCCTTAAAGAAGATGTCCAAAAGCTCGGCAACCGCGGCGACGTGGTCAAAGTTGCCGATGGCTATGGACGCAACTACCTGCTGCCCGGCAAGCTGGCCATTGAGGCCACCACCGCGAACAAGGCCGTCATCGAGCAGATGAAGGCCTCCGCAGTCCGCAAATCCGCCAAGGAGAAGGCGCAGTCGGAAGAGCTCGCACGCACGCTCTCGCAGGTAGAACTGACCTTCACGCGCAAAGTCGGCGAGAACGATCATCTCTTCGGCTCAGTCACCTCGGGCGACATCGCCCAGCAGCTCGAAGCCCAGGGCTACACGGTCGATCGCCGCAAGATTTCTCTGGAAGACCCGCTCAAGCAGCTTGGCGAGTTCCACGTTCCGGTCAAGCTGCATCGGGACGTCACCGCGCACGTCAAGGTCACCATCCACTCCGACGCCCCGGAGGCAGTCGCCGTCCCAGCCTAACCTCTAACCCCGATGCCCCAGGTCTCGCCCTGAGACCTGGGGTTTTCTTTTGCAGTAAGCCTGAATCGGCTTTCGGTAACATAGAACCATGCAGCTCGATGCTTCCAGTCTCCGCGTGCTTGGCGCCCTGATGGAGAAGGAGATGACTACTCCTGACCTCTACCCGCTGACGATCAACGCATTGATCGCCGCGTCGAACCAGCGTTCCAGCCGCGATCCGGTCATGGACCTGTCCGAAGATGAGGTGCGCACGGCTCTGCATGCCCTGCAGGATCTGGAGCTCGCCGTGCCGGCTCGCGACTCCGGCCGCGCCGCACGCTACGAGCACCGCATCCGCACCGTGCTCAACCTGCGCCGCGACGAGACCGCCGTACTTTGCCTCCTCTTTCTCCGCGGTCCGCAGACTCCCGGCGAGCTGCGCAGCCGCTCCGACCGCATGCACAGCTTTGAGGAGCTGGCCTCCGTGCAGGCGACGCTCGAGCGCCTTGCCGCGCGCGAGACTCCCCTCGCCGCCGCGCTGCCGCGTACACCCGGCTCGCGTGAGGTCCGTTGGATGCATCTGCTGGGAGCGCCCGGCTCGAGACCTGTGCCGGCCCCGCAGCAGACGGCCGAGCCCGGGCAGCCAGCGCTCGAGGAGCGCGTCCGTCTGCTCGAAGAAAGGCTGAACCAGCTTGAAGCGAAGTTCGCGGAGAGTCTCGCTCCGCACGCGGAAAGCTCGTAGCCTCTACCGGTCCCAATCCAGTGGTGAATCCCAAACCTTCTTCCCGCGAGCGAACGCCCAGCCCGCGCCGCGACCTCCTCGAGCTTGCGATCGGCTACGTCCTCATCCTCCTCGTGATCTGGACCCCGCGCCCCTTGCAGCGCGTTCTTTATCTGCTTGCCGCGCTCTTTCTGGCCTCTGTCGTCGGGCTCTCGTTTCAAAGTCTCTCCGCCATGGGCCTGCGAGCGGCCAACCTGTGGCGTTCGCTCTGGTGCTTCGGGCTTGCGCTCGTCCTTGCGGCGGCGGTGCTGCTTGTCTCGGCTCACTTCCACGCGCTGCATCCGGTGGGTGGCCCGGCGGAGTTCCTGCGGCGGTACTGGGGCTACGCGCTTTGGGCGTTGGTTCAGCAGATTCTGCTGCAGGACTTCTTTCTTCGGCGCTTGCTTGCCGTTCTTCCCGGCCGGCCCTTTGCCGCAGCCACAGCCGCCGCGACCATCTTTGCAGCAACCCATCTGCCCAACCCTGTGCTGACCCCGGTCACGCTGGTCTGGGGTCTGCTGGCCTGCCTACTCTTTCTGCACTACCGCAACCTGATTCCGCTGGCCTTGACCCATGCCCTCTTCGGCATCGTGCTGGCGACGGCAGTCCCCGGTCCCGTTATCCGTAACATGCGCGTCGGCCTGGGTTACCTCACTTACCCGGCTACCCATGGCCGCCATCAGCGCAGGAACGCTCCCCACACCGTGTCCACGCAGGCGTGGGTGATGGCCGAGGCACCCACGCGCCGCTCCTGACGCCAGGCCCTGCCGTAGAACATTCCTGCAATGGCCGCGAGCAGCACGTAGCGCCAGTTGAAGTGGAGCGCGCGCTTGTTGAAGTGCGACAAGCCGAACAGCAGGGCAGTCACACCCAGCGCCGGCCAACGACCCATCCGCCGCTCCAGCAGGTTTTGTAGCCATCCGCGGAAGAAGAGCTCCTCCGGCACGGCGATGAAGAGAAACGTAAATCCCCACGCTCCCAGGAGCGGAAGCGTCCTCGGCCACGCCCGATGCAGATGCAGAAAGCCGGTCGCCAGCCCGAGCGCCAACGCCATCGGCGTGTACTGCAGAAACTCCCGTAGCCCGATCCGGAGGTCCGCAAGCCTGAGCCGGAGATCGAACCCTACACCGCTCAGCCCGCGCACCACACCGAAGCCGACGAGGCCGAGGTCAAGCAGCAGCACCTTGTTGAAGACCGCAAGGTGCGGAGGCCAGGCGCGTTCGAACCAGCGCAGATCGACCGCCAGCCCCAGCGCCGCCAGCACGAGGAAGTCCAGCCAGGTGCCGCGTTGCGGGGGATCGGCGTGCCTCGCCCGCCAAAGCAGCCCACCAACCGCGACCGGCAAAAGTGCGTACAGCGCGCACCAGTCCCAGCGAAAGACGCCCGCGGAGGAAGCGACCAGCATGTAAGGAATCGCCAGGAGAGCCGAGAAAAGTACCCGCGACCAGGTAGGTGGGACCTCTGCGAGTCGGTCCACAAGGGACGGAAAGAAGCCCGCCCCGAGCAGCGGGATCAGGAGCAGAACAGCCGCGAGTACGATCGCCGGACCCATACCTTCTATTTAAGCCCTCTCTCAGAAGATCTGGAAGTTGACCTCCACGTTCATCTCAACGGGAACGGGTTTGCCATTCTCAAGTGCCGGCTTGAACTTGTATTGCCGCACCGCCTCCAATGCCTTCTCGTCCAGACCCAATCCAATGCCCCGCAGCACACGCACATGCGTCGGACGGCCCTGCGCATCGACTTGCAGATACACCAGCACATTGCCGGCGGCCTTGGCCTTGCGCGCCTCTTCCGAGAACTCCGGCTCCGGCGCAAACAGGACGATCGGTGCGGAGACCCCGCCGCCAATGTGTCGTACTCCTCCGCCCATGTTTCCTCCGCCGCCTGCTCCGATGCCGCCGCCATCTCCCGAACCGATTCCCGTTCCTCTGCCATTGCCGAGCGAAGTCCCCACTGTGGGCGCATTCGGCATACCCAGGTTCGAAAGGTCCGTCTTCGCCATCTTCAGGTTTGGGTCAACGTCTACGGTTACCGGCACATTGATCTTCGGCTGGTCAAGCGGCGGAGCTTTGGGTGGGTTCACCTTTTCCGCGGCAAATTTAGGGGGATTTCCTTTGCTTACCGGCGCTGGGCCTGCCTGCCCGCCACCGCCCCCGGCAACGGTCGCCCTGGGCGCAACAGCCAAGGGAGGAGCGGTCAGCGTAACTTCGGCCAGCGTCTTCCGATTCTCGGCCGTACGCACCTTGCTTACCTGCACCATCAGCAGCAGCAGCAGCGCGGCTACGTTCAACAGGGCGGCGACCGTGACCGCGCTTGGCGACATACGGCGTCCTCCCGTTCTGTTCATCGACGCGAAGACCAGCACATTTCTTTCTGCAATCGCACTCATGGCAAAGCTCCTTTGGTTCAGTGATTGGGCAAGGCGCGCAGGCATCGCCGGATTCGCGATCTCCGCCAGAACTTCATCGATCAGACCGTTCCAATCCGCATCGTTCATCGGCGCGCCTCCCCCGCTCGCCTTGGCAAAGCTCCGGGCCGCGCGGCAAGAAAGCGCCGCCGCAACTCCGCCTTTGCGCGCATCACCCGCGTCCGTACCGTACCCTCGGGGATGCCCAGAATCGCGGCCACCTCGTAGGACCGCATCTCTTCCATCGCGCTCAGCACCAGCGGCTGGCGAAGCTCCTCTGGCAGCGCGTTCACCATCCGCCGCATCCATGCCTGGTCCGCTTGCCCCAGGGCGCTCTCTTCGGGGTTCGGACCGCTGGCCTGAATCTCCATCTCCGTCACATCCTCGGCATGTTTCATCGCCTTTGTTCCCGCTGTCGCCAGCCTTGTCAATCCAACGCGCCACACGGAGCGCGCCAGAAACGCCCGTTCATCCTCCATCTCGCGCCAGCCTCCCGTCCGATAAAGCTTGAGCAACGTCTCCTGCACGGCGTCTTCGGCGTCCTGAGGCGTCCGCAGCAGCCCGAACGCGACCCGGTAAAGGAATTGCGCGTGCCGATTTGACAAAGCAACGAATGCCTCGTCTTCAGCCTCACGCGTCCGTGGCTCATCTGGCACCGCGAGTTCCTCAGCCAATCCGTCCATCCATCCGCGCCCTCACTGCCTAAGACCGGCTCCGGCGGGCTGTTGTTCGCAATTTCATGTGTCCTGCTGTAACCCGTTTGGGGGCTTGTACTCTTTCCTGAAATGGGTTAGCGCGCGACGCACGCGGTCTGGTATACCTCATGGCAAGGGCGAACCCATGAGACTCTTTGCTGCCGTCGTAACCTTGCTTGGTCTATCGTGCGCGCTGCCCTCCCTGCTCCCCGGCCAGAGCACCCCGGTCTGCACCGGCCTCGCCTGCCAGCAGGTCACCTGCTCTGCCGGAGTTACGACTTCGCTGACCGGCACGGTCTACGCTCCCAACGGCACCGATCCGCTGCCCAACGTCCAGGTGTACATCCCGAACGCCGCCGTGCCGGCCTTCACCCCCGGGGTCAGTTGTCCGGCCGTCGGTCAGGCTCCGCTTGGCTCTCCGCTCGTAGGGGCGACCACCGCGGTCGACGGTACCTTCACCATTCAGAACGTTCCGGTCGGCACCAACATCCCGCTGGTCATCGTCTCCGGCCGCTGGCGCCGGCAGATCGTGATTCCAAGCACTGCTTCCTGCGCCAACACCGCGGTCGACCCTACGATGTCGCGCTTCCCACGCAACCAGAGCGAAGGCGACATCCCCAAGTTTGCCGTCGCCACCGGCTCGGTCGACGCAGTCGAGTGCGTGCTGCGCAAGGTCGGCGTCGCGGATACCGAGTTCACCGACCCCAGCGGTTCGGGCCGGATCAACCTGTACACGGGGAGCGGCGGTCCAGGCGCGTCGATCGATACGGCCACGCCGTCTGAAACCGCGTTGATGGGCAGCAGCGCCACCCTCAACAGCTACGACGTCCTCATGCTCCCCTGCGAAGGCAGCCCGTACCCGCAGGACAAGACCGCCGCGCAGTACGCCAACCTGATCAGCTTCGCAAACGCCGGCGGACGCGTCTATGGCAGCCACTTCGCCTACCAATGGATGTACCAGAACCCGCCCTTCAACGGGGTTGCCAACTGGGCCGTCAACCAGGGGTCGTACCCGGACGGCCCTGCCACGGTCAACCCAAGCTTCTCCGCGAGCCAGACGCTCTCGACTTGGCTGCAGGACGTAGGCGCCTCGACCACTCCCGGCCAGATCGAGCTGTCGCAGATCAAGCACGACATGAACGGGGTCATCGCACCCACCGAATCCTGGCTGAACCTGAACTCGACCGGAACCGTGATGCAGATGGTCTTCGACACTCCCGTGGGCTCTACCGGCAACCAGTGCGGGCGCGTCCTGTACAACGAGTACCACGTGGAAACGCCGACCGGCGCGAAGACCTTTCCCGCCGAGTGCGCCACCACCGCCACCATGACGGCACAGGAGAAGCTGCTCGAGTACAGCCTCTTTGAGCTGACCAACGACGGCAGCGGTGCCACCCTCACCCCCGTCACCCAGGACTTTGGCACACAGTCAGTCGGCTTTAACAGCCCGGCCCAGACCTTTACCTTCACCAACAACTCGAGCTTCGCCGCGACTGTCAACGTGGTCAACGCGACCGGCGACTTCAACGTGACCGGAAACAACTGCAGCTCGGTTGCTGCCGGCAGCACCTGCCAGATCTCGGTCGTCTTCAAACCGACCGCCGTCGGCCCTCGCACTGGAACGCTCAACGTCGGCTCCGGAGGGACAACCCTGACCTCCGCGCTCACCGGAACCGGAGTCGCGGACCTCACCGTCAACGTCACCTCCCTAACCTTCGGCAGCCTCGATGTCGGAGCCTCCGCCACGCAGACGGTCGCCGTCACCAACACCGCCTCGGGCGCGGTGCTGCTACCTCCGCTCGCAGCCACGGGAGACTTCCACGTCAGCGCCACCACCTGCGGAAGCACCCTCGCCGCCGGCGCAACCTGCACGTTTTCCGTCACCTTCACCCCGACCACCACCGGTCCGCGCACCGGAACCCTGACGCCCACCTCAACCGCCGCAGCCTACACCACGTCCTCCACCGCGCTCAGCGGCAACGGCGTCGACTTCACCCTGGCCGTCGCTCCCGCCTCGGGCTCCGTCATCGCCGGCTACACCATCTCCGGCATCGCCACCACGGCCACCCCGCTCGCCGGCTTTGACAACCCCGTCAGCGTCACCTGCTTGACGACGGTTCCGGGCTCCACCTGCACGGTCGCCGGAGGCAACTTCACCCTCGGCGCCGCCACCAACAGCGCCGTCACCATCACCACGACATCCCAGTACACCGTCGTTGGCTACGGCGGTTTGGGCGGCCCGGGATGGCTTTCACTCGCCGGCCTCGGCACAGGGCTGCTCCTCTGGTTCGGACGCCGGCGCATGCGGACCGCGGCACGCTGCGGACTGGCTGTTGTGGTTCTCGGCTTCGTGGCGTTCACGCTTGGCGGCTGCTCCGGCAAGCTGCCCGCCCAAAATGCCGTCTACACCGCGCCCGGAACGTACACCTACACGCTCTCGGCCACGGACGGCTTCCTGGTGCACTCCGCCCCCTACTCGCTGACGGTGACGGTGAAGTAGACCGAGCGAGCGTGCCGGTGCGCTCTGGCGGCCAACCCACGGCTGACGTATGCTACGGGGACCGAGGTCCTTCCACGATGCCGCTCCGTACCCTGTCCGCCCTGGCTTTGCTGCCGGGTCTCGCCCTTCCGGCCCAACAGGGAGTCAAGCCGCGCGGCCATGCCATGGTCGTCAGCGTGCAGCACGACGCCTCGGACGCCGGCCTCGCCATCCTCCAGCAGGGCGGCAACGCCGTCGACGCGGCAGTTGCCGTCGGCTTCGCGCTGGCCGTCACCTATCCGCGTGCCGGAAACCTGGGCGGCGGAGGCTTCATGCTGATCCGCATGGCCGAGCACGGGGCTGGTCACGGCGCTGGCCACGGAAAGGCCGCCGCCACCACCGATTTCCTCGACTTCCGCGAGCGCGCCCCCGGAGCAGCTACGGCCAATATGTATCTCGACGCCTCCGGCAACGCGGTTCCGGGGCTTTCGACCCTTGGCTACAAGGCCATCGGCGTCCCCGGCACGGTGAAGGGCCTTGTCCACGCCCAAAAGCGATTCGGCAAACTTACCCTCGCAGAAGACATGGCCCCCGCCATCCGGCTCGCGAAGGAGGGCTTCGTCCTTTCCGCCTGGGAGGCCGGCACCTTTCATAGCCGCAATCTGGCGCAGTTCCCGGAGTCGAAGCGCATCTTTGAGCGCGATGGAGACTTCTATAAGGAGGGCGAAACCTTCCGGCAGCCCGACCTCGCCCAGACGCTTGAGCGCATCGTCGCCGACCCGGATGAGTTCTATCAAGGCAAGATGGCTCACCAGCTGGCGGAGTCCGTTCACTCCCACGGCGGCCTGCTCACCGCGGACGACCTGGCCGGCTACCAGGCCGTCGACCGCGAGATCCTGACCGGCCATTACACCGCCCATGGTCAGGCTTACGACGTTCTCACCTCGCCGCCACCCTCCTCCGGAGGCATCGCCCTCATCGAGACTCTCAACATCCTCTCCGGGTTCGATCTCCCGGCGCTCGGCGGCGATCGTTCCCCCGCCCAGATCCACATCATCGCCGAAGCCTTCCGCCGCGCCTACATGGATCGTGCCGACTACCTCGGCGATCCGGACTACGCGCAGATTCCGCTGGCGCAGATGGCCGCCCCCGCCTATGCCGCGGCCTGGCGCGCCTCCATTCTGCCTGACAAGCCCTCACCCTCCGCCGAGCTCAAGCGCCCGGCCGGCTTCCTGCCTCCGCCGCCCGCCATGCCCGAGCACAAGGAATCCACCGAAACCACGCAGTTCTCGGTCGTCGACGCCGAGGGCAATGCCGTCTCGACCACCTACACCCTCAACGGCCTCTTCGGCTGCGGAGCCACCGCCGAGGGTCTCGGCTTCGTGCTCAACAACGAGATGGACGACTTTTCCTCAGCGCCCGGCAAGCCCAACATGTTCGGCCTCATCCAGGGGCCGGCCAACGCAATCGGCCCCGGCCACCGCCCGCTCTCCTCGATGACCCCCACGCTAGTAACGACGCACGCGACCCCGGGACATCCGGCCCGCCTGGTGCTGGTGCTTGGCTCGCCCGGAGGCTCGACCATCATCACCACCGTGGCCAACGACCTGCTCAGCTTCCTGGTCAACGGCCTGTCGATCCAGGCCGACTCCGACGCGCCGCGCTTCCACCACCAGTACCAGCCCGACGTGCTCGAGTTCGAGAAAGCCTTTCCGCATGAAAC
>CAXTQE010000010.1:23473-30202 GCA_964246225.1 uncultured Acidobacteriaceae bacterium
GATGCCGGTCAGCGAACCAACTACCGATCACATTGAGATCCGTCACTGGGCCCAAAAGCACAACGCTGTTCCTGTCGAGGTCATGCCGGATCACGTCGACTCCGAGCCCGCGACCCTGCGTATGGTGTTGCCCGCGCAGGTCCGTAATCCCGGGATCAACCAAATCTCCTGGGACGAGTTCTTTCTCAAATTCGATGAGCTCGGGCTGACCTTCGTCTATGACAGCGACTCGACCGGCTACAACGAGATTCTGCAGATAGAGAGCCGGTCTCCCTACCGGCATCCCGCTTACCGCACGGAAGCTCTGAAGAATTAGGCCGATCCACGTAAACTGGAGCTGCCTATGGACTCCGCACGCTCCACTCCCGTCGCCACTATCGCAACGCTCGCCGCCCATGAAGGCCAGACCATCACGCTTGAAGGCTGGCTTTATAACCTGCGCGCCTCGGGTAAGCTGCTGTTCCCGATCTTCCGCGATGGCACCGGCACCATCCAGGGCATTGTTCCCAAAGCCGCCGTCCCGGAAGCGCTCTTTGAAGAGCTCAAAAACCTGACGCTTGAATCTTCCCTGCGCGTCACCGGCCGCGTTCGTGCGGATGCCCGCGCTCCCTCCGGCTTTGAGCTTGACGTCGAGGCGCTTGAGGTTCTTGAGCGCGTGCCCGACGAGACCCCGTTCCCCATCACGCTCAAGGAGCACGGCGTCGACTTCCTGATGGAGCATCGCCATCTCTGGTTGCGTACACCGCGCCAGTCGGCGATCCTGCGTGTGCGCGCGACGATTATGCGGGCGGCGGCGGAGTACTTTGACGATCACGGCTTCGTCCGCACCGACCCGCCCATTCTGACGCCGAACGCCTGCGAGGGCACCAGTGAACTATTTGAGATGGACTACTTCGACGAGGACAAGGCCTACCTGACCCAGTCGGGCCAGCTCTACGTGGAGGCCACCGCGCTCGCGCTCGGCAGGGTCTATAGCTTTGGCCCAACGTTTCGCGCCGAAAAATCGAAGACCCGCCGTCACCTGACCGAGTTCTGGATGGTTGAACCCGAAATGGCCTTTGCCGGCTTGCCGGAGCTGCTGGAGCTGTGCGAGAACTACCTCAGCTTCATCGTCGCCGAGGTCCTCAAGAAGCATCGCGGCGACCTGAAGCTCATCGGCCGCGACGAGGCGTCCGTCACCCTCCTTGAACAGGTGCAGGCACCCTTTCCGCGCGTCAGCTACGACGAAGCGCACCGGATGCTGGTCGACGCACACTCCAGGGGCCTGGTCGAAACGCTGCACCGGGAGGGCGACGACTTCGGCTCCCCGGACGAGACCTACCTCTCAAGCCAGTTCGACCGCCCTGTCATGATCCATCGCTATCCCTCGGCGATCAAGGCGTTCTACATGCAGCCCGACCCTGAAAACCCGGCGCGCGCGCTCTGCGTAGACGTGCTCGCGCCCGAAGGCTACGGCGAGATCATCGGCGGCTCGCAGCGCGTGGATGACTACGATCTGTTGAAGCAGCGCATCGAGGAGCACGGGCTGCCGCTGGCCGCCTTCCAGTGGTATCTCGACCTCCGCCGCTACGGGTCGGTCCCGCACTGCGGCTTCGGCATGGGAATCGAACGGGTCGTTGCCTGGATCTGCAAGCTTGACCACGTACGAGAGACCATTCCATTCGCGCGCACGCTGAACCGGATCTATCCGTAAGCTGACGCCGCACGTCTGCGCCTAAGAGCTGAGTTGCTCGCAGGAGCTATACTTCGCCTATGTTGCTCTCGATTGACATTCCGGACACGGTCATCGAACGTGCCGCAGAATTGGGCGTTCCCCTCACGTCCTTCGTCCTGAAGACATTGGAAGAAGCTACGCGGCAGCGCTCAATTGCACAAGACTCCATCGAAGAGGCCGCCTCGCTTCGGCGTGCCCGCGCCACGCAGTCCATCCGTGAGATCGCAGCTCGAAATACGCTTGGCCGTCTTCGCATTAAGGATTTGATTGAGGAAGGGCGTCGTGCCTGAGTGGAATTCGTCCTGGATGCTTCAGCGGCTCTTCCCTGGTCTTTGGTGACGAAGCGAATTCCAGTACGCAGTATCTGCTCGGTCTAGCCGATGCAGGCTCCACGTTGTATGTTCCAGAGCAATGGCCGCTTGAGATGTTGAACGGATTGACTCGAGCCGCAAGGCGAGGCCGTATCGAAAACCGGGATATCGATCTTTTCCTACACGCTCTTCTGGATTACAGGATCGTCGTCTCACAATTGGTAGTTCCGCTGCAATGGTCCGAAGCCATTTCGTTCGTGACGTTACACCGTCTGAGTGCCTACGACGCCGCTTACCTTGCGCTGGCAAAACGTTTGCAGATCGGGCTCGCTACCTTTGATGAACAGCTACGAGTGGCTGCGCAGGTCGAGGGTGTTCCTCTCATTGTCTGACTCAGACCTGGGAGTCGAAGGTGAACGCAGGGCCAGCGCGCCTTCACGCAGCTTCCGACGAATGGCCAACTTTCTCTGCCGCCTCTTCGGCAAGTTCCATCGGCGAGGTCTCCGCGCCGTAGATCACCTGGCCATACTCAAGCAGGGTCACCATCCCGACGCCGCCGCAGATATTGCCCATCACTGCCGGAAAGAACCAGCGCGGATACGCCTGCCAGGCAGCATGGTGAGTTAGAACCGAGACCAGGATCTCGCCCGACGTCGCAATGCAGTGCGCAAAGTTTCCCAGCCCAACAATGAACGTGAGCATCCAGATCACCATCACCGAGCCGGTAATCGAGTGCGAGCCCGAGACGAGCCACGCGGCCAGCGCGATGATCCAGCCGCCCATGACGCCGGACCAGAAGACCGTCGCAGTTGGATTGGCGAGCGCGTCCAGGCCAAGCTGGTTCAGCGCCGCAACAAAATGCGGGTTCAGCGCGGGAGTCAGCGAGACGAGGCACGCAAACGCAAACGCGCCGCACACATTCGACGGCAGCACGACCGCCCACAGACGCAGCGTATTCCAGAACTCGCGCTTCTCCGCCAGCACCAGCGCCACCGGATAGAGCGTGTTCTCGGTGAACAGTTGCGACCGCCCGATGATGACCACGATGAAGCCCAACGGGTAGAACAGACGCGAGAGGATCTGCGTGCTGGGGCCGGGCGGCAGCAACGCCATCGCCATCGCCGTGCCCAGCGCGGACAGGCCCATGAACGTGCCGCCGCCGAAGCCCGAAAGGGCCAGCGAAAGGCTGGTTCGCTTCAACTCCTCGCGGGCGTTGGTGGCGACCTGCTTATAAATCTCCTCGGCAGAGGGGCGGGAGAGATTTTTTTGGTCGCTTTCGTCGTTCTGCGTCTTTTTGGAGCTTTTTCGCTTGAACTGCCAAGCCATGGGCATGGTCCTTCCGTCGGTTGTGCGGCTCGAAGCCGGTCTGTCCCATGTGATGCCGCGTGAGTGCTTGGCACGCACAGACGGCCCGCAAACTTGCGGGTCTGCGGGCTTTGGCAGATGCTGGAAGCATGATCAGATTGCGTCGTATGGGCCGAGGATGGGTGTTTGCAGGGGTCGCGTTGGCCGGAAGCTTCACCCTGCTGCGCCAGGGCGAGATGGCCGCGGCCGCGCAAACCAGCGGCAGCGCACAAACGCAGCGGCCCACAAGCACGCCTTACTCCGGCGATCTTTCCATCTTCGAAACTCCGGACCGTGACAAAAAACTCGAGATCGACCGGGTCATGGATCTGCTGAAAATTACTACTGGAAAGACCGTGGCGGACATCGGCGCGGGTTCAGGCTGGTTTACCGTGCGGGCGGCGCGGCGGGTCGGCCCTGGCGGCACAGTCTTCGCCGAAGACATCAATCCCAAGGCGATCCAGTCCATCGACGACCGTGCGAAGAAGGAGCAGCTCCCCAACGTGCGCACCCTGCTCGGCACACCCGATGATCCGAAGCTGTCGCCTGCGAGCGTCGACGCGGTGCTGCTGCTGAAGGTCTATCACGAGATTGCGCATCCTGTTCCCTTCATGCGCGACGTGCGCACGGCGCTCAGGCCCGGAGCGCGGGTGGGCGTCATCGACCGCAACGGCAACGGCAGCGGCACCGACCACGGCCTGCCCCAGCCAACGCTTGAGCGCGAGATGACCGAAGCCGGCTTCCGCAAGGTTGCCACGTATGACTTCACCAAGAAAGACGGGCAGGATTACTTCGTAATCTTTGAAGCAGCGCGCTAGCCTCTGGAAGCGATACCAAGTTCCCGATTTGCCTATCCGGGCGATAGGCAACCCTGTTTGGCGTAGCTCCGCCCTTGAACTACAGTGGACTCATCACTTGCAAAAGGGTGGGAGTACCTGCGGCGCAGCACTTGCGGCGCTCTGCGGGCACACCACACAAAGTCTTCGGGAGGATCCATCGATGGGGATCACGCGACGCGATTTTTTAAGCCGGGTCGGCCAGGCAGGCGGCTACAGCGCTGCCTTTCTAACGATGCAGGGCATGGGATTGATGGAAGCGCACGCGGCCCGGCCGAAGCCACTCGAGGCAGCCGCGGGCTCCGGCAAAGGCATCAAGGTGGTCGTGCTCGGCGGCGGTATCGCGGGGCTGGTCTCCGCCTACGAGCTTTGCGCGCTCGGCTACGAGACAACGGTGCTCGAGGCCCGCGAGCGCCCCGGAGGACGCAACTACAGCGTGCGCAACGGCGACAAAATCCTGTTCAGCGACGGCACCAGCCAGGCCTGTAGCTGGGAGCCCGGCCACTACCAGAACTTCGGACCGGCCCGGCTCCCTTCCATTCACCCCACCATCCTCGCTTACTGCAAAAAGCTCGGCGTGGAGCTGCAGGTCGAAGTCAACATGACCAACTCCGCCTTCCTGCAGAACGACGCCGCCAACAGCGGCAAGCCCGTCGTCATGCGCCAGGCCGTCAACGATACACGCGGACACGTCAGCGAGCTGCTGATGAAGAGCATGAAGCAGGGCGCGCTCGACCAGGAGATGACGGCCGAAGATCGCGACCGCATGCTCAGCTTTCTGCGCATCTATGGTTCGCTCGATGACGCCGGTAAATACAATGGCGGTGACCGCGCCGGATACGCCAAGCTGGCGGGCGCGGGCGACGAAGCCGGTGTCCTCAGCCAACCGCTCGACATGCATACGCTGCTCGATTGCAGCTTCTGGCAGGGCATGCTCTTTGACCAGCAGTTCGACATGCAGGCGACCATGTTCCAGCCGGTCGGCGGCATGGACCGCATTCCGTTTGCCTTCGCCAAGGCGCTCGGCAGCACGGTCAAGTACAACGCGCCGGTCACCGAAATCCGCAAGACAGCCAAAGGCGTCAAGATCGGCTACAAGCAGAACGGCGCGGCCAAAATGATCGAAGCCGACTTCTGCATCTGCGCGATGCCGCTGACAATTTTGCGCTCCGTGCCCAACGACTTCGGTGCTTCCTACAAAAAGGTCTTCGAGGAGTGCACCTATGCGAACGCGTACAAGGTCGCGTGGGAGAGCCGCCGCTTCTGGGAGCAGGACTACAACATTTATGGCGGCCTCGAGTTTGTCAACACAGGCTGCAGCCCCATCTGGTTCCCGTCCGCAGGCATGTTTAGCGAGAAGGGTGTCGTCGTCAGCGGCTACACGGATGAGTCCAACAGCCCCTTCAGCAAGCTCGCGATGGAGGCCAAGTTCGATGAGAGCCGCAAGTCGATCGAGCGTTTGCATCCGGGCCACGGGCATGAGCTTGAGAAACCCATGTACGTTGGCTGGGCCAAGATGCCATACAACGAGGGCTCCTGGATTCGGTCCTATGCGCCGAACGAGCAGCGCGCGCCGGGCGTTGTCGTTGCGCCGCAGACCGGGCAGGCGCGCAACCCTACTGCGGCGCGGACCGCGAGCAACGCCGGCTACGAAACGCTGATCCAGCCCGATGGACGGCTCATCCTGGCCGGCGATCACGTCAGCCACATCGTCGCCTGGCAGGAGGGTGCGGCGCTCAGCGGTCTGCGCGCCGTGCAGCTCGTAGCAGACCAGGCCAAAGCGGCCAGACTCACCCAGGTCGGCGCGGCACCAACCACAGCGTAAAAAGGACGAAGGAGAACGTGCAATGAAGTTTGTGTGTGCCATGTTCATGGCTGCAGCAATAGCAGGCGGTGTGCGCGGCGGTGCGCAGATGGTCGTCAAGCATGTCCAGACGGAGAAGGCAGCTATTGCCACCGGCGTCTGGGTGGGAGACACGTACTACCTCAGCGGCCAGCTTGCAAGCGCGGTCACGCCGGCCGACGCAACCAAAGGCACAGCCGCCGACTATGGCGACACGAAGACGCAGGCGGCAAGCGTCTTCGCCAAGATCCAGACGGCGCTCCAGGATCAGGGGCTGGACATGAAGGATGTGGTCAAGATGACCGTCTTTCTTGGTCCTGATCCAAAGACAGGGAAGCTTGACTTTGCCGGAATGCAATCCGAGTACGTCAAGTTTTTCGGCACCAAGGATCAGCCTAACAAGCCGGCCCGCTCAGCCTTTCAGGTAGCTGCTCTAGCCGCGCCCTGGGCTTTGCTCGAAATTGAAGTGATCGCCGTGAAGAGCAAATAATCCACGCATAACGTAAAGAGGGAGCCCTGCGTGGGCTCCCTCTTTATGTTGCGTCAGCTTCACCCTCAGGCGAAGTGAGGATATGTGAGCGGGCTTGCCAGATCGTGCATCGGATCGCTCAACCGGGCGGCCGTAGGTGGCGCGTCCATCACCTTCTTGAAAGCCACCTTGAACTTCGCCATCTCTGCCGG
>CAXTQE010000010.1:30302-52827 GCA_964246225.1 uncultured Acidobacteriaceae bacterium
AACGTGCGAAGCACAATCAGGTCCTTGTCGGCGGCAACCATGTCCAGCACGTTGGGCGAGTCGGAGAGGTGAATATAAGCTTCATCCACCAGCAGAATAGAGCCCTTGGGCTTGTTTTCAAGCGCCCAGGCAATGTCTTTCTTCGCCGTCAACGTACCCGTAGGATTGTTCGGGTTGCAGATGTAATAGACACCCGCATTCGGATCGGCCGCCAGCATCGCCTTCACATCGTGCGAGTAGTCCTTACACAGCGGCACCTTTGAAAGCTTCGCCTTGGTCACCATCGCCGCGCGCACCGGAGCTTCGTACGAAGGGTCGGCCGTGACCAGGCCGCGTGTGGGCGACGTAAACGCCAGCACTGAAAAATGCAAAGGCTCGGACGATCCGGCATAGACCGAAACGTACTCCTCTTTCAGTCCGTTCTGGGCTGCGAAGGTCTTGGTCAGCTTGTCGGTTTCACCAAGAATATCGTAGCGGCCGCCCAGGGGCCCAAGCGACGCAATCGCTTCGCACGCACCCTTGCACGGACCGAGCGGATTCTCATTGGCGTTGATCAGGACGGCGTCGGCCGGCATGGCCTGCCGAGTCCGGCGAGCGGGCGCCGCACCCTGCTGCTGAGCCGCTTGCTGTGCGGCCATGGCGAAGTGGGCTTCGGTAAAGATGGGGGCTGCTGCGGCCAGCGAAGCGTACCGCAGGAATGACCGGCGTGAGGATCCAGTATTGTTGCGTGTCATCGAGAACTCCTTCTGCATGTGAGCGTGCGGATCGGGGAATCTAAAAGCGTGCGGATCGGGGAAGCTAAAGGAGAGCAGGCGGGCGGGCTGCGCTGAAGCCAGGAAAGTAGACAGCGGGAGCAACGATCTCCGGGGTCTTAGCCCAAATGTACCGCACATTTATTGTTCGCTTGTCGAACTTCACGGAAAAAGTCGTGCCCCGGTCACAATTGTTGTTGGTCTCTATGGCAGGCATAGACCAAACCTCTCTAAGTAGCTTTCCAATTGACTCGCCGACGCACTGCTTGTAGCTTCTGGTTATCACAAACAAGTTACCTGCTTCGCTGCTGAGCTCTGTAGAGGATGGCTTCTCGGTAAGCGTCAGAGATGTCCAGGCTGCAAGCTGGCTGCTCTAGTTGCGACAGACTCACCAGCTGTCGGCGACCTGCGCAGAACCCTGCCCGCCGCTGGGCTTGGCTTGATCTTTTCGCGTTTCTCCGTTGTCCCACGATCCAAAAACCACTGATTCGAAGCTTCTGCTTAGCACGAACCATTCAGGAGGACCCGGATGTACGTCAAGGAACTAAGAGCACTATCTTGTTACACGATTTCTCTCATCGCTCTAGCCGGCGCGAGCAATGCAGGAGCGCAGTCCAACTACGGAGCCTTGCGCGGGATCGTAACCGATGGGCAAGGTGCCGTAGTAAGTACAGCCGTGGTGACACTGACCTCCGAATCGACCAAGATCGCACGTACCACCAATTCCAACAGCGACGGCGAATACGTCTTCAACGCGGTCGAGCCAGGAAGATACACCGTAACCGTAACCGGAACGGGCTTTATGACGGTCGACGAGAAGGGGCTTGTCGTTGACTCTGGAGATACGATTCCGCTAGACCTGAAGCTTCCCGTCGGCAAAACAACGGACAGTGTAGACGTAAGCGCAGCCGAGCCGGTGGTGAACAATGGCACCTCCTATAACGGTCAGCTGATCGACGCGCAGAAGCTCGAAAATCTCCCTAACCCGGGGCGCAATCCCTTTTTGTTTTCTAAGTTGGATAACAATGTCACACCGGTAGGTGACCCACGTTTCGTCCGCTTTCAGGATCAGAGTGGATCGTCGACGATTTCGATTGCGGGCGCACCGATCAGCTCGAATAACTACTCTATCGATGGAGTGCCAATCACCGATTTCTCGAACCGTGCAGTGATTATTCCCAGCATTGAAGCTGTCGAAGAGGTGAAGGTACAGGCCAACACCTATGACGCCGAGATAGGAAGAACCTCCGGGGGTATGTTCAACACAACCTTGAAGTCTGGTTCGAGCGTCCTGCACGGAGTCTTGCAAGGAGAAACACGGCAAACAAATTGGGGTGCAAACCTCTTCTTTAACAACCAGACCGGCCAGCCCAGGGGAGCCGCCACATTCTATAGCTATGTCGGTGCTATTGGTGGCCCGATTCCCTTACCGGAGCTTCTAGGTGGAAAGAATAAAACATTTTTCTGGATTACCGAAGAAGGTTATCGCCAGCGCTCTCCCGTCACAATCAACGCTTTCATTGTTCCGACCGACAAGGAACGGAACGGTGACTTTTCCGAAATAGGTTCGCCGAGTGGCACCACCTGTAACACGGGAACGGATGGCACGGATAAGATCTGTCCTATTAATCCGGTAACGGGTGCGTTCTTTCCCAACAACAATCTATCCGGCTTAGTCAATCCAGTAGGCTCGGCGATCCTGAACTACTTTCCGCATGCGAACACGGGCATCGCCACGGTAGGTGTCACCAACTTCAACGGTGGAGACACGTTGGGCGACCGCGCGGATGAGTTCGATGGTAAGTTGACCCATCAGTTCGGAACGCGCTGGCTGGCTGACTTCTACTACCTTCACTACGGATCGAAAGAGCCGGGCGGAAACGCACTCACCACGGTCGCCGGCAGTTCCAGTTCCTATCTCCTCTACCGCAAGGTCGATGCGACCAGCATCCAGAACACCATCACGCTTACGCCGACAACGCTGCTGACCGTAGGCTTTGGCTTCAACCGATTTCCAAATAACACCGTCGACATCAGCAACGGTTTCCAACAATCGACGCTGGGTTTCCCGGCGAGCTACACAAACGCGCTTACCAAGGCAGCCTTCCCTCAGATCACGACGGACTCCGGCCTGTCTCCGGAAGCCACCGCAAACTCCGGACCCGCAGTCTACTTCTCCAGGAACTCGGTCGTCGGACTCTCAAAGAGCCTGGGCAAGCACAGTCTCAAAACAGGCTATGAGTATCGCGCCATCAGCGTGACGTTCACCAACATCTCCAATGGCAACGGCACGTTCGCTTTCGATAAAACCATCACCGGATCGACCATCGCCGACCTGTACCTTGGTTATCCCACCAGTGGATCGCTGGTGATCCCAGCCAAGCTGGCCATCACCACGGACTATCAGGGAACTTATCTTCAGGATGACTGGCGCATCACACCGAAGCTGACGTTGAACATGGGCATCCGCTACGAGTATGAGCCTGGCGTGCATGAACGCAATAACCACTACTCCGTCGGCTTTAACAGGAACGTGGTTTACAACGCCTTTGGTACCGGACCGCAGGCCAGAGGAGGCGTGGAGTTCGCCGGAATAGACGGCAATAAAACCACGACGGGCAACCAGGGTTCGAAGGTCTCTCCGCGTGCCGGCTTCGCCTACTCCATCGATCCGAACACGGTCATTCGCGGAGGCTACGGCCTGTTCTACTACCCCATCGTGTACAGCACCTCCCCAAATCTCGCTCCGGGATACGTGCTGACGAACACTCTGACAAACTCCGCGGGTTCGGCTTCTGGATTGACGAGTCTCAGCAATCCCTTTCCGAATGTGCAGACTCAGCCGGTTGGCAATGTGAATGGCTATAGCCAGAACATTGGGACGACCTTGAGTGTCATCGACGACCAGCGCCGAGCCCCGCTCTTCAAGTCCTACTCGGCGGATATCGAGCACCAGTTTCCAGGCGGCATGGCTATGAAGGTGGGCTACGTGGGAGGTCATGGGCACAACCTGCCGAACAGCCTTAACATCAATCAGATTGGCGAGTCCTACCTGAACTCAGGTCAGGGAGCAGCGCTTACTGCGGCGGCGACCAGCTTTCCGTATGCCGGGATCGGCTCTTTCCAACCGCTGGCGAAGATCAAACAGTACCAGACTGTGTTGCCGTTCCCACAGTTTCAGGCGATTGCGGATTCGGTGAGCGATGGGGTCTCGGACTACAACGCGCTCGATGTCAAATTCCAGAAGACCTTCAGCCAGGGAGTGACTGTGCTGGCAACCTACACCTGGGCGTCCAACTGGGATAACCAGTGGGGGGCACCAAGCACGCTGAATCCAGGAAACAACGGGCCGCAGGACATCTACAACCTTTCCACGGAATATGCGCGCGCGATCAATGACATCCCCAATCGCGCATCGATCGCGCTCACCTACGAGCTCCCCTTCGGACATGGCAAGCAGTTCCTGGGTGGGGCGAATCGATGGGTCGATCTAGCCGTAGGTGGGTGGAGGTTCAACGATATCTCCATCTTTCAGGGAGGGTCCCCGCTGCCCATTACCCAGTCGACGAATGTAAATTCGTCGTTCGGCAATGCGACCACCCGTCCCAGTCTGACGGGAATCAATCCGTGCTACACAGGATCCACGGAAAGCAGGCTGCTGCACTACTTCAACGGAGCGGCCTATGCACCCACGGCGCTCGGCAACACCGGCACAGCAGAGCGGACCAGCAACTGTTACGGCCCCGGATACCGCAACTCGGACCTTTCTTTGAACAAGGACTTTCGCATCACGGAGCGTGTTCATACCGAGTTCCGCGCCGAGGCGCTCAATGCTTTCAACACTCCGCAGTTCAACGGACCCAACCTGGCCGCAGATTCGAAAGCGTACGGGCAAATCACCAGCACGCTGGGCTTTCCGCGACTGGTCCAGCTTGGCGGAAGGCTGACGTTCTAGCGCGGATCGATTAAGTCTCCGGGCTAGGGTGTTCCAGTGCGGGCGTGACGCAGGGAGAAGAAGTCGGGAGCCTCGAGGCCATCGACACTGACCCGGTTACGTCCGCTTTCCTTGGCCTCGTACAGCGCATGGTCTGCGCGCTCCATCATGCGATCGATGGTGTCTCCTTCTCCCCGGAACGATGCCACGCCCACGCTGAGCGTGACGCGCACCCCGTCGCAGTTCTCGGCACCGGAAGACTCGTTTCCGGCCGGCACCACGCTCCGTTCGACATTGCGGCGGACTCGTTGCGCCACCAGCATTGCGGCCTCGGGCGAAGCTCCCGGCAGCAGTGCGACGAACTCTTCTCCACCCCAGCGGCCCAGAATGTCGATCCCGCGCACGGCGTCCTGCATACGCTCGACAGCGGTACAGAGCACCGCATCTCCGATGGCGTGACCATATCTGTCGTTGACAGCCTTGAAGTGGTCCAGGTCTGCGATCAGCACGGAAAAAGGCGCGTTGCTCTCACGGCTGCGGGCCTGGATGCGCTCACACCATCTTAGAAAGACGCGCCGATTGTAAAGGCGAGTCAGGGGGTCGAGACTGGCCAGATCGTCAAGCTGGGTCAGCAGGGTGGAGGAGGACAGCCAGAAAATACCGAAACCAATCGCGAAAGTAAAAACAAGATAGCTGAGGCAGGTCAGGTCCTCCAGGCGCCGCAGCGCCGTAGAGTCCGGGATGCGGCGAAACGCAACGGTGCCAGCGCGCACGAGCTGGAAAGAGGTCTCGGCAAACAGCAGCAGGACATTGAACCAGGAGGCGACCTGCGTTCCCGGGCGTATTCTGCGCAGCAGCGCCGCCCCGGTCTGTCCACTTTGCACGGCGACCAGCAGCGCGGCGACCGAGAGGCGCACCCGCCAGGAGAGCCCGTAGTGAAGCGCCACCAGGTCGCTGACTGTCTGCAGGCCTAGCAGCAGAAGCTCCATTTGAAACGTAATCTGCACCTCTACCAGTTGCAGCACGGCCAGATGCAGCAACGCGAAGGACAGGAGTAGGAGCACATCCACGGCCATCACGGACAGCAAAGGGGGAAGCCACGACGACACGCACAACAGCGTGGCTGCCACGCCGCCAAACGCAAAGGCGGCGCTGAGCCAGCCCAGGCCAAGCAGGCGTGCACTGGTTAGCCGGATGGCAAGCGTGCCGGCGCAGCTGCAGGCGAGCACGATCGTAGTGACGAACAGGATGCGTTCCATGGACATAAGCGGGATCACAATCAAAAGCGCTGGATCTTTCCTCCGAGATCCTTTCCAGCTGCTTCGACGACTGTGGGAAGAGTAGCTCCGCAGAGCGAAGCCTGCCATGACAATGAAGATGTAGAGCCAACCGAAGGTAATGACACGGGAGTGGCATGGCGGCCAGGCATTCCGGGTCAGGGATGGAGTGCCGGCCCACGCGCCCGGGCGGGAAGCCGAAGCTGGTGCGAGAGCAGAAAGCTACGGAACGCGCCGACGTTCCCCGCGGGTTCCGGACCGGCGGCATAGGCGAGCGAGAAGCGGCGCGCCAACTTCACATCCCTGAGGTGCGCAAGTTGTAGCGTGCCCAGCGCAAGCTGGTTGCGGACGGCCCAGCGCGAGACAAACGTTACGCCCAGGCCAGCTTCCACCGCGTTCAGCAGTCCTTCCGTTGAGTCGAGCTCCATGCGGATGGAGAGCTCCTTCGGCTTCAGCCCAGCCGCCGCCAAAGCCTGCTCAATCACGCGCCGGGAGCCGGACCCGAACTCGCGCATCAGCAGCGGTTCTTCCCCGAGCGTCGCAACATCGATCTGCTGGCCCGCCCACTCGTGGCCCGCCGGAACGACCAGGACCATGTGATCCTCCATAAACGCCTCAACATGCACGTCCTGGCGCTGTGCCGGTCCTTCAATCAGCGCCATTTGGATCGTTCCGGCAAAGAGCGCCTCCAGCATTTCATCTGTGTTGCCGCTGCGGGCAGTCACGCGTACCCGGGGATAGCTCTTGAGAAACTCCGCGATCAGGTTCGGCAGCAAATATTGTCCGATGGTCTGAGAAGCTCCGAGCGACAGCTCGCCGACCCCCTGGCCATAAGCGTCCGCAACCGCGACCAGCGCCTCGTCCGAAAGCAGCTTCAGCTTGTCGGCAAAGGGAAGCAGCGCTTTGCCTCCCGCGGTGAGTTCGATATGCCCTCCGCCGCGATCGAACAAGGGTACTCCCAGCTCGGCCTCGAGCGCCTTGATCTGCTGCGTCACAGCCGGTTGCGTCAGCAGCAGCTCTTCCGCTGCGCGGCTGAAGTTGAGGTGGCGGGCCACTGCGCGAAAAACGTGGATGCGGAAGTTCTCAATCATGAGTAGCCTCGCCAGCCATCGTAACCGCAGAGGTTTGTCCCGTCTCACAAAGAGCAGCCTGGAGCGGATCGAAGAGATGCGGCTTTTGCGGCAACAATTTTGATGAGATAAAATCGATATAGTTCGTTGGCACGAAAACTCTTGTCGAGGCTATGCGGACATGTTTCATCCGGTAAGAGCAGAGGAGATGGCGTTTGCCATGTCCATCTTTGTGAGTGCGGCCGATGGACAGATGTTTTCTTCCGGTCCTTCCGACGCGCAGGCAAGTCTGCGGGAACGGCAAGCCTGTCAACACTTCCTCTCCTTTCTCGCCGCCGAGCATGCTGAGCGCAGCAGCCTTCGGCAGGCCGCGAACAGCCAGAAAACTCCCCTTTTTCAAGCCATCTTCGCAGTCTGGGAGCACGACCGCGAGGACGCAGGCCGGCTCTCCATCACTGCGCGCGTATTGGCCTTTCACTTCCTCATGGAGCAAACCAGCGGAGCGTTGCTAAGGTGTTGGTGCAGCCCGGATCCGAAAGGCGAGGAGACGGTTCTCCTGCATCCCGCCGTAGTCGAAGCAATCGCCAAGATGCCGCTAAGCCCCCGAGGGCAGCTGCACGTGAAAGATTTCGTCCAGGCTGTGGAGGTCGCTGCGAAGATGTATCCGGAACGAGCAGATGCAGGGCAAGTCGCTCTGTCGGCGAAGCAAGCGGAGACCGAAGAGTCGGTATGATTCGGGGACGAGGCCAGACGGCCTGCCTGACACGACGGCTCGTCACTCCATCGCAGAAAGACGGCCAGCAAGGGTAACGGTTTATCCTGCCCGGTCAGCATAGCTGGAGGAACGATAAGGGCCTCGCCGGACCAGTTGCTCGATCGCTTCCAGCAGGACCACTGGCCCCTGAATACCAGCGACGACCGCATCCGCTCGTTCGTACGGCGTCCCGAACCCTCCAGTCGTCAGGGCAAGCATCTTGGCCTCAGGCCAACGCTGCTGCATGATCTCCGCAGACGCGCAGCATTCTTCGCGGGAGAGACTATGACACAGCAAAACAAGGTCGAATGCGGGCTCATCGGGAAGAGCTTCCAACTCTTCCACGCTGCTCACCTCCACCGCCTCGTAACTTCTGGCGAGCACCTGCAGGCGCGTTCTCAGCAGCGGCAGATCGCGGCCAAAGCAAACAACTCGCGGTCTGTGGGAGGGTACGATCACTACGTTTCAACATCCTAACTTTTTCAGAGAATCTATATGGCCTGATGGATAAGCGGCTTACTCTGGGCAAATCGCCCTTTTTGAAGGTCGTGCGACACAACAAGGAAAATAGCCAGCCCTCATATAGACGCTTAGCTTTTTCTTATTCAGGTGTATGCCTGCTGCCCAGGGCGCATCTGCCCGGTTGCCGACTTAGGATTAGAAATTGTCATCCACTTTGCCGCGGTAAAGGTTTTTGAGCAAACGATGCGCAATTCCATAGCACTCGCACGCCGCGCTCTCCAAATCTTCGCGACAAAGAATCTTCACTCTGCCCCGCTTGTACTCGATCATGCCGCTGCGCTGTAACGCTCCGGCCACCAGGGCGACCGTTGTTCTCTGGGTGCCGAGCATCTGCGCCAGAAACTCCTGGGTGAGATTGAGCGTGTCGTCCTCGACGCGGTCCTGCACCATCAGCAGCCAGCGTGCCAGCCTGGGCTCGGCCTCATGCAGCTTGTTGCAGGCAGCCAGTTGACTCATCGCCATGGCCTGCTGCTGGACCATCTCGAGAATCCGCATGCGGATCTCTTCACACTGGAAAAAAAACCGTCGAAGCTCGGAGAAGGGCATGCGATATGCCGTTGCAGGAACCTGGATGAAACACCGCGAAGGCGTCTGTGCCGGGCCCAGCAGGTCAAGCCCCCCCACCAGGCCTTCACGCCCGATCAGCGCCACCTCCGCCGTGCCTCCCACGGCAAGTTCGATCACCACACTTGCAACGCCGGACGTCATAAAATAGGCAAACTGCAAAGGCATTTCAGGCTCAATCAGGTTTTCTCTTACCGGCAGGGTAACGTGCTTGGCAAGCGAGAGAATATGATCGCGATTGGCTGGGGACAGTGCATCGAGAAGCGAGTTGGTCTGCGGAACGGGCATCGTAGGTCACCAGGACAGAAGTTGCAAAAGACAAGGTGCTGGCACCGTTCGAACCTACTCCAGACAGCTAAATCCTGCCCTTCCAGCCTAGGAGCAATGCCCGCGCTTGTCTGTCATCCCGCGGACAGACGGCGCGGATTCATCTGCCAAACAATGTTCCAGCGTCCCTTCCGCCGCGACAGACCTGCGCTCGACCCTCGCCGGCTTGCGATAGACTTCTCGCGTTGAACAGACGTCCAAAATTCATCCGCTGAGGTTCTGCATGCATCTGGCCCGTACGTCCGCGGCGCTCGAGACCACCCACTCCGTGCGCCTCAATCGCCTGGTCGTTGAGAGCACCATCACCGCCGCGCTTGGCGGCCTCCTCTTCGGGTTCGATACCGCGGTCATCGCCGGCGTCACCACCGCGCTCACCAGCCGGTTTCATCTCACGCCCACCTCGCTCGGCTTCACCGTCGCCATCGCCCTTTGGGGAACCCTGCTCGGAGCTGCCACCGGAGGCTGGGCCGGTGATCGCTTCGGCCGCCGCTACAGCCTGCGCGTGCTCGCCGTGCTCTTCGCCGCCTCCGCGCTCGGCTGCGCATTCTCGTGGGACTGGGCCTCGTTCGTCGTCTTCCGCTTCGTCGCCGGCATCGCCATCGGCGCGTCCTCCGTCGTCGGCCCCATGTACATCGCGGAGATCGCCCCCGCCCAGTGGCGCGGACGCATGGTCGGCTGCTTCCAGCTCAATATCGTCTTCGGCATCCTGGTCGCTTACTTCTCGAACTACCTCATCGGCACCTTCAACCTCGGCCTGACCGAGTGGCGCTGGAAGGTCGGTGTTGCCGCTGTCCCGGCGCTGCTCTTCTTTCTCATGCTCTTCCGCATCCCCCGCAGCCCGCGCTGGCTGGTCAAGCAGGGCCATCTCGCCGAAGCCCGCGATGTTCTCGAACGGATCGCCGGTGGTGCCGCGGCCGCGGAGATGGCCGACATCGAGGCCTCGCTCGCCCACGACCGCTCCGCCGGCACGCAGCCTCTGTTCTCCCGCCGCTACCGCGTCCCGGTCCTGCTGGCCATCACGCTCGCCCTCTTCAACCAGTTCTCCGGCATCAACCCGCTGCTCTATTACCTTAACGACATCTTCGCCCAGGCCGGCTTCAGCAAGCTCTCCGGCGATCTCCAGGCCATGGCCATCGGCGCCACCAACCTCGTCTTCACCCTGGTCGCCATGTCCATCATCGATAAAGTCGGGCGCAAGCGGCTTCTACTCGTAGGCGCGATCGGCACCTTTGTCTGCCTCACCCTGGTCGCGCTCATCTTCATCACGCGCCAGCATGCGAACCTCGTCCTCATCCCTCTCATTGGCTTCGTGGCCTTCTTCGCCGTCTCGCAGGGCTCGGTCATCTGGGTTTACATCAGCGAGATCTTCCCCAACTCCGTCCGCGGCAAAGGTCAGAGTCTCGGCAGTTCCACCCACTGGGTGGCGGACGCCGCGCTGACCAATCTTTTCCCCATCGTGCTGATCCACTCCGTGGCGCTTCCGTTCATCTTTTTCGCGTCCATGATGGTGCTCCAGTTCTTCGTCGTTCTCAAGTTCTTCCCGGAGACCAAGGGCTTCACGCTCGAGGAACTGCAGCAGCAACTGGAGACCAGGTAGCCCCAACGCCACGCCGGGATAGAGCTGGATTGCCCTTACGCCTGCAGCAAACACACCTTGCTTGGAAGGATTGGTCGGGGCGAGAGGATTCGAACCTCCGACCCCCTGGTCCCGAACCAGGTGCGCTACCAGACTGCGCTACGCCCCGAACACTTGCTTAGAAGAATGGTCCTCAGTCCGCTCGCCCCAACACAGCCGACGCTCAGGAAGCGCCTGCAGGCTCGCGGTTTTGACTCCTCTCACTTTACCAGAGTTTAGGCCGCTGGCGTACTGCGCCTCTCCGCCCCCGCATCGCATCTATTTAAGAGATGATCCATTCCATGCGCGAGCGCCGCGGAGTTGTCGACGAATGGAAAGCCGGACGCGGAGGCGTTTTGGTCACGCTGGTTCGGGCTGAAGGCTCGTCCTACCGCCGACCCGGCGCGCGACTCCTCACCCACGCCTCCAGCAAAGGGCATACCGGTACCATCAGCGGCGGCTGTCTTGAAGCCGAGGTCGTCCGTCGCGCGGCTTGGCTTGCCCGCGAGCACGCCGTAGTCGAACGCTACTCCATGAGCTTCGACGACACCGCCGACATCCCTTACGGTCTTGGCTGCGGAGGCGCCGTCGACCTGCTCTTCGAGCCGCTCCATACCCCCGAAGCAAACGCCTTGCTCCACGCCATGGCTGCGTCGCTCGAAGGCCGGGAGTCGACCTCCATCAGCTTTCTTCCCGATGCCGATCGAGGCCTGCGCCGCCTGGTGCTCGATTCCTGCGGAGAGGTCGTCTTCGCCAGCGACGGGCTGAGCCCGGAGAAGATCGCCTGCGCGCGCCGGCTCGAGCCCGGCCAGACCTACGAGGGTCGCTTTGTCGAACGGCTCACCGCCCCGCAGCGGCTTATCCTCCTCGGGGCGGGCGATGATGCCAAACCCCTGGCCGAGCTGGCCGCGCTCCTCGGCTGGTCGGTCCTCGTCGCCGACAGCCGCGCGCAACTCGCTCGGCCGGAGCGTTTTCCGCAAGCCGAAAAACTTCTGGTCCTTTCGGCAGGGCGGCCTGCCGAACTCGGCCTGAGTCCAAAGGACGCCGTGGTCCTGATGACCCACAGCTACGAGCAGGACCGTGACTGGCTGACCTCTCTCCTGGCCGACCCGCCGTGCTACCTGGGCCTGCTCGGCTCGCGTCATCGCAGCAGTCTCCTGGTGAGCGAGGCGGCCGCAGCCCTCGGCAAGACGGTTGAGCAGTGCTGTGCGCATCTTTTTGCCCCGGTCGGCCTTCCTCTGGGAGGGGACGGACCTGAGGCGATCGCGCTTGCGATCGTCGCCGAAATCCAGGCCATCGCCAATGGAGGCTCGGGAAGTTCCAGGCGGCTTAGAGCTCCGGAGATCGCCGAGCAGGTCGAGCAAGGCGGAGCTTCCGTCTACCTCCAGGCGCAGTGCGCGCTCAACGCGTGATTGAAAATGTCGCGGCCATTATCCTGGCTGCGGGTGCGTCTCGCCGGCTGGGAGAACCAAAACAGCTCGTCCGGCTTGATCGGCAAACTTTGCTGGAACACGCGGTGCGTACCGCCGCCGAGGCAGGTTGTTCCCCCATCCTGGTCGTCCTGGGAGCCTCCTCCGAAGCGATTCTTGCGCATTCCTCACTCACGCCAGCGGAAGTCGTACCGAATCCTGAGTGGGAAGAGGGCATGGCCTCTTCGATACGAGCCGGCATCCGCGCTCTGTCTTCAAAAATTCAAGCCGTCCTGCTCCTGACCTGCGATCAGCCCACGGTCACCGCAGCCCACCTCCAATGTCTAGCCGCCGACGCTTCCACGGAGCCGGTCGCTTCCAGATACGCCGGCAGACTTGGCGTACCTGCCTATTTTCCCGCGAACACGTTTGCCGAGTTGCTCCAGCTCTCCGGCGACCAGGGTGCTCGCCATCTGCTGGCCGCCGCCCGGGCCATCCATCTGCCCGGGGGTGAGATCGACGTGGACACTCCCGAGAGTCTCAGCAGGGCTCGGGCCATCAGCAATGAAAGAACCGAATTAAGCAGAATCAAAGAAACAGGGAAACAGTAGAAACAAGGCAAAGCGGGTTACGTCAACCCTCCTCGCCTTCTTGTTCAGTGCCGGCCCCCATAGTAACGATGCAGGGAATTACAACCATGAGCAAAAAAGCGCCGGCAACCAGAAAGTCGTGCATATGGAGCTCTCTTTTCTGTCGGATCGCCTCGTAAGCTTTCCTGACAAGATCGAGGATCACTCATCCCGGCGGCACAAGGAATTCCCCGCGTCTCTCTTTTTCGGGAACCTTTGTTCGCTCCTGTTCCCCGAAGGTAGCATTCCACTGGACTGAAGTCCCGACAGCCGGCATTCCTCCTGTGCCTTCCTCAACGGCCCTGCGCGCCCACCTTGGCCTGGATCAGAGTTACGAAATGCCCCACATTCTGAATCGATTCCAGCTCCGCAGTCTGGAACTTGATCTTGAAATAGGCTTCGACTGCCACCACCAGATGGATGTGATTGAACGAATCCCACTCGGGAACGCCTGCCGCGCTCAGCTCCGGCGTAAGCACCAGGCGATCCACCTCCAGAACGTCCCTGAAGATCTCCGTCAGCTTTGCGTAGATCTCCTCTTGCTGCATCGGTCGTTGCTTCCTTAGAAGTGGCGGAGCGTGCTTTCACTCGGCTCGTTCGTAGATTGATTGACGGCGAATGGCCGCCGTTCCGGCCGCTCCCCCGTACGCTCGAGCGACCGCGTCACCAGCTCGCGGGAGCCCAACCCGATGGCCAGCGACAGCGTCAGTACAATGCCGCCGAACAGAATGCCGAATGCCAGTTCGATGATCGTGCCGCCGATCTGCAGATGGTCGAGCACCATCGCCGCGGTCAGCACCAGGACCAGCCACTTCACGCCCATCGAGAGAAAACGCGCATATTGCAGTTGAATATTCACCGCGCCGATCAGCACCGTACGTGCCAGAAACCGGGCGATGATGTTGCCGGCAAACAGGAGCAGCACCGCGCCCACCGCCCGCGTCAGGTACGGCAGCAGCGACATCGTCAACTCGGAGTTGTTCGCATACGACGCGTCAAACGCCGAGATGCCGATGATCAGCCCCAGCACCACGCATCCCCAGAACGCAAACCGTCCAGCCAGCGCGGTTGGGCTATGGTCCGGGGACCAATCCGCGATGGCACTCGTCTGCTCGCGCGCCATACGGTCGTCGAACTTCGCCGCCGTCAGCCCGCGCCGCAGCAGGTAGCTCAGCACGACGCCGATAGCCGTCATCGCCCCCAAAGCCAGAATGAACGCGAGCAGCCCCGGAAGGATGCTGATCAACAGCGATGCCACCCTGACGACCGACTGATGCAGCGCATCCGACATCTGGTGCCACATGGAAAGATTCTCCGGATAAGCCGGCGCGGCCGGATACTGATCAGGTTGAAGGGCAACTTGCATGGCGAACTCCTTATGCGTGCAGGCGCTGGAACTTTTGCGGAGACAGACGGGGCACGTCAGGGATTAAAGCGGTCCGGCCAGCGCCAACGCGAGACAAGATACGGTTTATCGGCTTCAAACGCGGCAGCCAGCAATTTAATGTGCTGCTCGGGATCTTTTCCGTCGCCGGTTTGCAGGATGTGCGAGGCGACCCAGGCAAGATAAAGCGGCGTCAGCGCGCCCAGAAGGTGGCCGCGGTTGATGGTGCGCAACCGATACGCCAGTAAAAAGTCGTACACAATCCGCGCCCACAAGGAATCGGGCATGTTGAACGTCTCGGCAGGCATCACCGAAAGCCGCTTCAATCCGAGCAGCGAGTGCGGGGGAAGCACCAGCGACCAAATCTCCGACAGGTTTCCGTACGCCATCCGGAAGGCTTCAAGCATCGGCTGCACCTCGTCGCGCGAGCTGATGCCCGCGACCGGAGCCGTCTGGATCCGGGCCGGCTGCGCAACACGCGAGCGCTGCCAGAACGCCGCTTTGGCGTCCAGATCCGAAAAAAACGAACCCGTGACCTGCGCCAGAATCGCGTTCAGGTCGTGCGTCGTCGGTTGCGGCAGCAGCCGGGTCCCGGAATCCACCTGGGTAATCGTAAAACCCGCCACCGCCGCCTCGGACACCGGCCACAGCAGCGCCTCATGCTGGTTGGCCGACGTAAAGCGCTGTGCCGCCGCCGCCAATCGCGCGATCAGCCGAGAAGACATGCCAAGATCGATCGCCAGAGGGAACCGCGCCGCCGCCCCAAACAGCGCCCGCGATAGCGGATACAGAATCGCCGAGTTCACCAGCCCCGAGCGTGCCGGCAGCGCATACATCGGCACCGCCAGGTCATGTGCGTTGCCCGACTCGTTCCCCTGCACGGCCTCGGCCAGCCCGCGAAGCGCATGCGGCGTCAACGTCTGCGCCTCCGGCCCCAACAGCAGCATGGAACCTGCATGGTGCTCCTGCGCAAGCTCATGCGCGTTCAGGAAGTCCGCCGCAGTCAGGCTCCATGATCCAGGCGAGGGAACTGCCGGCGTGTACCCCACCACTCGCAGCGATGGACTCTCAAGCTGCGCCGAGTCCGCCTCCGGCGTGGCCACCGTAACGTTCATCCCCATGAACGCCTGCGCCAGATGCGCAAGCAAATCCTTCATCGCATCCTGGGTGAGGGATGGAAGGCTCACCAGCAGCGGAGGCCCGGCCTGGTGCATCTGGTGATGCTGATCGACTGTAGTGGACGTGCTCGCCATGCGTTTGTCTCAATTCTAGTCGGATCAGGAGGAAGTGGAGACGGAGGTTGCAGGAAGCGACAAAATACCGGCCAGTGGAATCCGGACCCAGGCCGGACGATTGTTCAATTCGTACAGTAGCTCATAGAGCGCCTTCTCCAGCAGATACGCGCTCAGCAGCGACTCGGCCTGCGCCGGCTCCGGCAACAGATCCTCCCGCACCGCGATCGTCTGCCGATAGGCCCGCAAAAACTCCGCCGAGACTGCATTCTGCCACAGCCGTGCCCACGGCTCAAGCGCTCGCTGGCGATCCGGATGCCGCTGCACATAGCTGTCCAGCCCCGAGTAAGCCGCGTAGGAAAAGCTGCGCAGCATGCCCGCCACATCCTTCAGCGGGCACTGTTTGCGGCGCCGCTCCCCCAGCGTCCGCGCCGGCTCGCCCTCAAAGTCGAGCAGCACGAAGTCGTTCTTGGCCCGCAGCACCTGCCCGAGATGGTAGTCGCCGTGGATGCGGATGCGCTTGCCGGAAGCTCGTGTGCCCGTAATCACGTGGGCGCGCGCAAAGAGCTCGATCCGGCGGCTCAGAATCACCGCCGCATCATCCGCCGTCAGGTCCTTGAACGTCGCCATCCGCAGCTTCAGCGCGTCCAGGGTGTGATTGATTTGTGCATCGATGCGCAGGGCATCCACCCCCAGGTCGTCTGCGGTCAGGGGCTCAGCCTGGAACGCCGGATCGTCGGTCGCCGTCGCGAGCGCCAGGTGCATCTCCGCCGTGCGCCGGCCCAGAAGCGCGGCCGCATCCAGGTAGAAGCCGGCATGCTCGCGAGCCGCGGCCGGAACCTGCGCCTCGCCCAGAAAACTCGGCACCGAACCCTGCTCCAAAGGCGGCGGACGGGTCGCCACCGACTCATAGAAGCGAGCCAGCTCATCCAGCGTCCACTGCCAGCCATCGCCCTCGTTCGCGACCAGCCCTTGCAGCATGGCCAGCGTCGTCGAGCCCTCCGGAGTCACCAGCGTCAGCTCGCCAAGGAACGGCGCGATGCGCGGAAAGTGCGCCACCTCGGTCAGGAAGCGCCCAATCTCCACATCGGGATTTTCTCCCAGCTGCAGCTTGCGGAAGACCTTCAGAATCAGCCGCGAACCGTACAGGATGCTCGTGTTCGACTGCTCCGCCGACCCCGTCCGCGCCGGCAGCGGCTCCTCGCCACGTACCGCTTCAAACGCCGAAGAACGCCGCCCCACCAGCATCGAACCAACCCCGACGGATGTTTGCGTATTGCCCTCATCCAACGCCACCGGCCGGCTCGGCGCACCCGGCATCTCGTCCACGATCGCCGGCGCAACCTCGCCCAGCTCGATCGAGTGCTGCCCAAGAATTGCCGCCGTAATTGCCTCCGCCTCCGGCGACTCCGGTGCAACCTCGTGCGCAGGCCGAGCATGGTGCGCCGCCACGATGGTCGCCGCAACCTCCACCGCCGCCTCGCGCAGCGTCCGCGCCGGCAGCGTCGCCCCGGTCGCGATCAGGTGCAGCATCCCCTGACGGAAATCTTCCCGCACCGTGGCGTCGTGGAGCAGCGCCGGTCCGGTCGGCGTTGTGAGCGCGCTGATCACGCTCGACGGAGCACCGCTTCGCAACCGCTCCGTGGCCTCAGCTCCCGACGTAAACGCGAGCGGCAGCGCATAACGATCTCCTGACCCATCCGAATACGTCAGGTCCAAGAGGCAAAGCGCATCGCCCAGCGTACTCGCCGCCGGCACGGCCAGCCCCGTCAGCAGATTGCCCGCTGTCGACAGCCCAGCCGCAGACGGCATCTCCATCCACTGCGCAATCGCTACCGAGGCGATCGTCCGCGTCTTCGCCCCAAACCAGCGCTGGCGCGGCAGCCACGCCGGCAGCGCCGCCTCGAGCAGATCCTGCCCCGGGCCCGACAGCAGCCCGGCCCAACCCTTCGTCAGCAGGTCGAGCGCTACCTGCTCGTTTTCCTCTTCGCCCTCGCGCTCAATCACCGGCGTCATCTCCGGCATGGCCGGCGCCGGCTGCAGCTCAAACCACAGAAACGAGTACGGAGCCACCGTCAGCGGATAGGCCCCCGCCGTGATCTGCGGAAACGAAACATACCCGATCATCTCGACCGGCATCAGCCCCGCATACGCCTTCAGGTCGAGCGACACCGGCTGCGCAAACCGCGACAGGTTCGCCACACACAGCACCGTCTCCATCGTGCCGTCTTCGCGCTCCAGATTGCGCAGATACGCCAGCACCTTGCGGTTTTCCGGATGCAGGAACTCGAGCGTTCCCCGCCCAAACACCTGGAACAGCTTGCGCAGCGCGATCATGTTGCGCGTCCAGTGCAGCAGGCTTGATTGATCGCTCAACTGCGCTTCAACGTTCACCACCTGGTACCCGTAGATCGGGTCCATCACGACAGGGAAATAGAGCCGCGCCGGATCGCATTTTGAAAATCCAGCGTTGCGATCCGAGTTCCACTGCATCGGCGTGCGCACACCGTTGCGGTCGCCCAGGTAGATGTTGTCGCCCATCCCAAGTTCGTCCCCGTAGTACATAATCGGCGTGCCGGGGAAACTCAATAGGAGAGAATTTAACAATTCGATGCGGCGCCGGTTATTGTCGACAAGCGGTGCCAGCCGCCGGCGAATGCCCACATTGATCCGCATCCGCGGGTCGGCCGAATACGCCAGGTACATGTAGTCGCGCTCATCGTCCGTCACCATCTCGAGCGTCAGCTCGTCATGGTTGCGCAGGAACAATCCCCACTGGCACGCATCCGGGATCGCCGGCGTCTGCGCCATGATGTCCGTGATCGGCAGCCGGTCCTCCTGCCGCAGCGCCATGTAAATCCGCGGCATCAGCGGAAAGTGAAATGCCATGTGGCACTCATCGCCCTCGCCAAAGTACGGCCGCACATCCGCCGGCCACATGTTGGCCTCCGCCAGTATCAGGCGATTGCTGTACTCGGCATCGATCACCGCGCGGATCGCCTTGATCTTGACGTGCGTCTCCGGCACGTTCTCGCAGCTGGTTCCGTCGCGCTCGATCAGGTAAGGGATCGCGTCCAGGCGCAACGCATCGACGCCCAGGTCGAGCCAGAAGCGCATCGCCGTCAGCACCTCTTCCATCACCCGGGGATTGTCGAAGTTCAGATCAGGCTGGTGCGAGAAGAAGCGGTGCCAGTAGAACGCCTTCGCCTGGTCATCCCAAGTCCAGTTGGACTTCTCCGTGTCGGTGAAGATGATGCGCACGCCCTCGTACTTGTTGTCCGTCTCGCTCCACACATACATGTCGCGTTCGGGCGAGCCGGGAGGCGCAAGCCTTGCCGCCTTGAACCACGGATGCTGATCGCTCGTGTGGTTGATCACCAGCTCGATCATCACCTGCATGTTGCGCTTGTGGGCTGCGTCGAGGAACAGCTTGAAGTCGTTCATCGTGCCATAAGACGGATTGACATCGACGTAATTCGCAATGTCGTAGCCGTCATCCCGCAGCGGCGAAGGCATAAACGGCAGGATCCACAGGCAGGTCACGCCCAGGTCCTGGAGATAATCCAGCCGCGACATCAGCCCCTGAAAGTCGCCAATCCCGTCGTTGTTTGAGTCCGCGAACGCACGCACGTGCAGTTCGTAGATAATGGCATCTTTATACCAGAGCGGGTCGGCCGCACTTCCCAACTTCTTCACGCACACTCCCCTAGGTCTTGATGTGATGCGCGATTCGCGCACCCGGTAGGATTACGAACCAGGAACCAGCCAAGGGTCGTTTCGACCGACGTAGACGGGCATCGTCCACGCAGCCGAATGCCCCTACTTTCCGCTCGCATTGCCTTCCCTTCACGAGAGTTCAGTTCCCATCCGCAGCAAACGCCGTCTGCTGCGTCCGCAGTTCCGAGTCGTACTCAAAGCTTCGCTTCCACCGCAAAAATCGCACCTCAAAGCAGTCATAACTCAGCTTTGCCACCACAAACGTCGTCATAAACGCCAGTGGCAGCGTGATCACGCCCCCCACTGCTGGCGAATGAAACCGCGCCGTCGCCCACACCAGCAGCGCAATCCACACCCGCCCCCACACGATATGCCACACGTAAAATCCGTAGCTATATCTGCCCAGCGCCCGCGCCGGCTGCAGAGAGAACAGCCGAAACGCCGCCGATCCCGTCCGCAGCGTCATTCCAATGAGCCCCATCGACGCAATTCCGACGACGGTCAGCCCCCACGTCAGCAGAGCCGGCTCCGGCAGCCGCCACATCCAGAGCGCAGCCGCCAGCCCCGCCAGGAACACCCACTTCATCGCCCGCTGCACCCGGTCCGCCGCCGGTCCACGCAGCAGCAGCGCCAGCAGCGCACCGTACAGCAAGTCGTCCAGCCGAAAGGGAAGCGCGCGCAGGAGCCACGTATCCGCCCGCTCCGGCGTCCACGTATGCACGGCCCACACCCGCAGCAGCAGCGTCAGCCCGCAGAGCGCCGCCGAGATCCAGATCAGCTTCACCCGGTCTCGCACCCACCACACCACCAGCGGCCACACCAGGTAAAACTGTTCCTCCACACACAGGCTCCACAGGTGCGCAAGCGACGCCTGCGCCGTCGGGTGCCGCGGGCTCGGGATCACGTACAGCAGCGGGTTCGCGTTCGCAAAAAAGTTTCCCAGGTAGACCAGGAACGACAGCTGCCGCCAGCGCCACTGGTACCCGACCACCGGCGTCAGCACCGCCAGAATCGCGAACAGGAGATAGACGATAGGAAAGATCCGCACACTGCGCCGCGCAAAGAAGCGCAGGAAAAAATGGCTGTCCTGCCGCGTGTCAAACAGAATGCCTGTAATCAGAAAGCCCGACAGCACAAAAAAAACATCCACTCCTGCGCCCCCGCGCAGCCGAGCCTCGTTCAGCAGCCGCAGCACCACGCCGCCGTGTGTACCGCCGCCGCCATAGTGGTTGGCAAACACCATCGTCACGGCCAGCGCGCGGATGCCGTCGAGCGCCGGAAACCGGGTCCTGAAGTCGATCGGCTGAAAGCTCGTACGCTGGCCTCCCGCCTGTCGCCCCGCCACGCTCACGAGCTGATCCGCGTCCGCAGCACAAAGTGCCACACCGCGCAGGCAGCCGCAAACACCGCCCCAAACAGTGCCGCGATTCCCATCCAGCGCGCATCCGCCGGCTTCCTCCGCGTCCCACGGTTTTGCCGCACGTTCTCGGCAAACGTCACCCAGGCTTGCTCCGCCGGCACTGCCTCGCCGCCCTCGGCCTGCATCAGCTCCGCATAGCTGGCCTGAAATCGCTCCATCCACACCGGCTCTTCGAGACGCAGCGTCTGCACATACGCCCGTACGATCCCCCTGCGAAGCACGCCTCCCGGAAGCGCCTTGAACTCGCCCCGCTCCAGCTCCTCCAGGTGTCGCGCATGTACCTTCGTCTCGCCCGAGAGCCGCTCGAGCGACACGCCCAGCCGCACCCGCTCCGCCCGCAACTCCTCGCCGAACGCCGCACCTGCTCCCGTCATGCCTGCGCACACCTTCCCGGTGTCATACTCTCCGTTCAAAACCGGGCAAGTCCGCCCAGGCTTATAACCAAAGTAACGCAATCGCGCCCGCAAAGCCTCTTCTCGGGAGTCTCCGGCTCGATTCCCGCTGCTAGACTAAGCCCACGCCAATGCGTGTTCCGGTACCAGATCGATTCCCGGCCAAACCCGCCCTGCTCTTCATCGCGGCACTTTTCACCGCGCAGCTGCTCGTCGGCACCGACATCCTCTTCTGCCTGCTCACCGCCGCCTATGTCGGCCTCTTCGTCCTCGGCTTCAACGCTGCCGGAGGTCTCCTCTATCCTTCCGGGGCCTTCATCTTCTTCAATGGCACGCTCACCGCCATCCTCGGCCTCACCTTCAAGTGCTTCCTCGGCGAGCCCGGAGAAAAATTCCTCCTCAGCCCCATCACCAGCATGCTGGCCTACTGCGGCGGCATGGCTGCCATGGCGCTCGCCGCCTTTCTCACCGCGCGCCTTCGCCCCAAAAAGGGCCTGCTCGCCGATATCGGTGCCGGCGAAATGATGAAGCGGTCCGCCATCGGCTGCCTCTTCTTCGGCATCTTCCTCGGCCTCACCACCAACAGCGCCGGAGAAGGCACCATCGGCAGCGCCTTCCGCCAGATCAACCACTTCATCCAGATGGCCATCCTGCTCGCCACCGCCTACGAGATCCACCGCTCCGGAGGCAAGCGCAGCACCAACTGGATCGTCTGGGCCGGAGGCGCCTGGTATCTCGGAACCGGCCTCATCACCTTCGGCAAGGAAGGGATGTTCCTCGGCACCCTCACCTGGGCCGTCGCCGCCGTCGCCCTCGGCTACGACTTCAAACCCAGACAGCTCCTCGGCATGGGCCTCGCCGGCTTCCTGCTCGTCTATTACCTTGTTCCGTACTCGCAGTACGTCCGCAACTTCAAGACCGGCGTCCGCTCCCAGGACCTCCAGATCGCCCTCCACTACCTCGGCGACCTCCCCGAAACCCGCCGCCTCTTCCTCGAGCAGGACGAAACTCACGACATCACCGGCGAGCCCCACCTCTTCGGCAAGCCCGAAGGCTTTCTCGACCGCATGAACATGCTCGCCTACGACGACGCCCTCATCAACTTCACCGACAACGGCTACGTCTTCGGCATCCTCCCCACCCTTCAGTCCTACGCCAACATCGTCCCCCACTTCCTCTGGTCGAGCAAGCCCAGCTTCGCCTTCGGCAACGACTTCGGCCGCGAACTCGGCGTCATCACCGAAGACGACACGTCCACCGGCATCTCCTTCTCCCCCGTCGGCGACGCCTATCACGAAGCCACCTGGTACGGCGTCCTCGGCCTCTGGCCCGTCATCGCCTTTCTCTTCTTCTTCTTCACCGACACGCTCACCGGCAGCGCACGCAAGGCGCCCTGGGCCCTGCTTCCCATCTCGCTAGTCTCCCACACCGCGCCCGAAGGCCTCATGCAGGGAACTATCTTTCTCACTACCTACGGCATCATCAGCCTGATCGGCTGTTGCATGGGCAACCCATTCATCAACGCCG
>CAXTQE010000011.1:0-52163 GCA_964246225.1 uncultured Acidobacteriaceae bacterium
CCTTCAACCAGCGAGATCATGCGATCCAGGAACGTCTCGCCAGGATTGGACGTGATGCGAATCGTAATCTCATCGGACAGCACCCGCGTGCCTCCGGTCACCGCAGAGCGATCTCCACCCGCCTCGCGAATCACCGGTGCGGACTCACCCGTGATCGCCGATTCGTCCACGCTGGCCACGCCGCCGATGATCTCGCCATCGCCCGGAATCATCTGGCCTGCTATGACCTTTACGACGTCATCGGCGCGCAGCTGCGAACTGGGCCGCTCTTCGACACCGCTCTTGGTGACAACGTAAGCCGTCGTCTCCGACTTGGCTTTGCGAAGCGCATCCGCCTGCGCCTTACCGCGGCCTTCTGCCATTGCCTCCGCGAAGTTGGCAAACAGAACCGTGAACCAAAGCCACAACGTGATCTGCAGGTCGAAGCGGAAATGCCCCTGGTGACGCAGCTGATCGGCGATGAGCAGGACTGTGGTCAACACGCAGCCTACCTCGACCACAAACATGACCGGGTTCTTCATCATGGTCTTCGGGTTCAGCTTTGCGAGCGCGTCCACGCCGGCGCGCTTCATGATCTTCGGGTCGAACAACGACTTACTCTTGTTGTTGTATGCCATCTGACGCTCTCCTTACTTGAAGCTTTGGCCTGCTGCCATCAGCAGGTGTTCGAGCACAGGGCCCAGTGCCAGCACGGGGAAGAAGGTCAACGCGCCGACTATCACGATGACTCCGGTCAGCAATGTCGTGAACAGCGGGGTCGTGACCGGGAAGGTTCCAGACGTCGCCGGTACCGTCTTCTTGCTCGCAAGATTGCCGGCCAGCGCCAGCATCGGGATCAGCATCAGAAAACGGCCGATGAACATTGCCAGGCCCAGAGTCGTGTTGTACCAGTGCGTATTTGCATTGAGTCCAGCAAACGCCGAGCCATTATTTCCAGTAGCCGAGGCATAGGCATACAGGATCTCGGACAAGCCGTGCGGTCCATGGTTGGTCAGGCTTGAAAGACCGAAGCTTGGCGCAAGCACGGTTACGGCGGCGAAGCCCAAGATGACTAACGGGAAGATCAGCAGGTAGAGCATCGCCATCTGAACGTCATAGGCTTCAATCTTTTTGCCTAGATACTCCGGCGTGCGACCGACCATCAGACCTGCAATAAATACTGCCAGAATGACGAAGATCAGCATGCCATACATGCCCGCTCCGACCCCGCCAAAGATGATCTCTCCAAGCAGGATGTTCACCAGCGGAACCAAGCCGCCAAGCGGCGTGAAGGAGTCGTGCATGCCGTTTACCGCGCCACAGCTTGCATCGGTCGTGACGGTCGCAAACAAAGCCGTGTTGGCTATGCCGAAGCGCACTTCCTTGCCTTCCATGTTGCCGCCAGCCTGCGTGGTGGACACCTGTTGATCGACGCCCCGAAGCAAAGGATTTCCATGCGCCTCTGCGGAGTAACAGGTGATTACTCCAACTGCGAAGAGCACCGACATGGCCGCGAAGACGGCCCAGCCATGCTTCGGGCTCCCTGTCATCTGGCCGAGCGTAACGGTAAGGCCGGCAGGGATAAGGAAGATCGAAAGCATCTGCAGAAAGTTCGTGAAGGGCGTGGGGTTCTCAAATGGATGCGCACTGTTCGCATTCAAAAAGCCGCCACCGTTGGTGCCAAGCATCTTGATTGCTTCCTGCGAGGCAACCGGCCCCTGCGCGATGGTCTGCGTGGTTACGTCGCTGGTGGTCGTCTTTCCGTCAGTACCGGTGGAAGTGACCCTTTGCGCTTCGATCAACTTAGCCGTGTCGTACGGATGCAGATTCTGAACGACGCCCTGGGACACCAGCACGATCGCAAAGACTGCAGAGATCGGCAGCAGGATCCACAGGATGCCGCGTGTCATGTCGACCCAGAAGTTCCCCAGCGTCTTCATCTCGCGGCGTGCGATGCCGCGGATAAACGCGATTGCCAACGCCAGACCCACTGCGGCGGACCAGAAGTTATGCGTCGCCAGCCCAAGCATCTGGGTTAGATAGCTCATCGTGGATTCCGGCACGTAGGATTGCCAGTTGGTATTCGTCGTAAAAGAAATGGCCGTGTTCCAGGCCAGATCCGGAGCAACGCCCGCCAGCTTTTGCGGGTTCCATGGCAGGACCGCCTGCATGCGCTCTACGACATAGGTCAGCACGGCGGTTACAGCACTGAAGACCAGCATGGAGACGAGATACTCTCTCCAGCGCATCTCTTGCTCAGGCTCTACGCCGGTGACTCGATAGAGAGCTCGCTCGAGGGGAACGAGGAGCCAGTCCAGAAAGGTGCTACGCCGCTCAAAGACTTTGGTCATGTAGGTGCCCATAGGACGCGCTAACACCAAGACCGCAATAAAGAATAAAAAGATCTGTGCCCAACCGAGACTTGTCATTAGAACTTCTCCGGACTCAGCAGCGCATACACCAGGTACACCATGAGAGCCAGCGAAACGACAAGAAGCAGAACATTTTCAATCACGGTGTGAACTCACTTTCAGGCGGTCACAGCCCATTGCATAAAGATGGGCTGTGCCGAAGCAAACAAAGGTAAGGACAAGGAAGAGTAGATCAGACATGAGTAATGTGCCTTTTCAGACTAGAAGTGATAGGTCAAGTCGCCTGCGACGACGAATTGTGTTTTCTTTGTGCCCAGGTCATAGGCAGCCAGGTCATAGGAATGCTCCAGGCGCACTTCCGGGCGGAAGAGTACCGTCGACCCGATCCAATGTCCATAACTGATCAGGTGCTCTGAATATTTGGTAGCATAGCCCGTCCGCTGACCCTTGATGTCGTCGACAAATTCATTGCGGAACGAGATGTAATTGTGCGTGTTCTGCTCATACTCGACATAGTTGACGATTGCCGTCTCCGGCGCGAAGCAGGTCCGTTCGCCATAAGAGCAGAAGGCCCCGTTGGCGCCGGTCTCCGGCGTAATTGGATTGACTACATTTCCGCCAACATTCGGGACCTGCCGCTCGTACATGAACCAGGTCTCGGTGTCGGTATGCCAACGAGCATTGATCTTGTGGTACCAGGTTTCGTAGTAGCTCTGGACGTTGTTATAGGCGTATTTGCCATCATTGACGGAGTTTGCGCAGGTATAGAGAGCGTCGCCTCCCTTATGCCAGGTGTAGTCCACGCAGGCCGTAGCCGTCGGTTTGACATCCTTGGTCCAGGGAGCCACGTCGTTGCCGCCCGAGAACCCAGCTTGTACAAGCCAGTGATCGGAAAGCTTAATTGAGGCGACAATGCCTGTCTGCGTATAAGGATCAATGGTGTAGAGCAGGGAGTGAGAGTAGGTGTAGTTATTCGGCGCAAGCTGGGCTTCAATATCCGGCAGCGAGATATAGCGACCGATGCGGATATTCATACCCTTCGCTACGTGCGGGACATAAAGATCGAAGTAAAACATGACCGGGTCGTAGCCGTACTCATGATTGCGTGCAAGCAACTGCTGCGAGAAGACACCTTTTTGAGTCGTATATCGATAGTCTTGTCCCCAAAGCTGCGCGAGACGAAACCCGTAATCTACGTGGTCCGTCTGCACCGTATTGGGGAGCCGCTCGATATAGAGCACTTCCTGGTCCGGGATGATGCGATTGGGATTGTAGTAGTAGGCTGCGGGCGAGTTAGCGCCGTCCCCCTTGTTTGAGGTGCTGATGTCGAATCCACCGTTGAACCAACCATAGATTTTCGTCCGCGATTTGTTTTCGTTAATCGCCTGCATGAGGGGATAACTCGACGAATCCGGTGCGCCGATGGTGGGTGAGCCACCGACTGAGTAATCGCTGCTGGGGAACGGCGGGGAGTCGAGGGGCCCGTCGTAGCCGCGCCGAGCGGGGGACGGTGATGGCGTACCAGTAGGAAACCAATCGTCGTGGTATGCCGCGCCGAGCCGGTGAAAGAAGTTTCCGGCAACCGGAGTAGGAGTAGACTCTGGTGTCCTCGCCTGCTGTTGTTGAAACAAACCGGCGGGCTCTAACAGGGAGTCCGGTGCGTCGACCAGTGCGACACTTGTGCTTTGAGCATAAACGGCCTGAAAAGAAGCCAAGGAAAGAACAGCAAACAAACTACGGAGCATGGACGTACGCCTCACTTGATCCAGTAGAAAGGCGTGGACCGTAGGAAGTCCGTAGGAAAGATGTTAAGAAGATGTAAGTGAATCGCCAGCGGCCCGGAAGCGGTAGCCTACCCATGGTTCGCTTTCGATGTAGCTGTTTCCATCCACTTTGTCGATTTTTTTGCGTAGTTGCGCAATCAGCACGCGCAGGTACTCCGGCTGGTTGCTGCCCGTGGGACCCCAGATGGAGGTAAGCAAGGTGCGATGGGTGAGGACGCGGCCGGTGTTGCGCGCGAGCAGTAGCAGCAAGTCGAACTCCTTTGGCGTCAGGTGGATTTCTGCTCCGCGGATGAGCACGCGATGGGCTTCGCTGTCGATGGAGAAATCGCCCTCAACGACCCTGCTCGGCAAGGGAAGTTCCTGCGGATCGCGTCTCCGTCGCAACTGCACGCGTACCCTGGCGAGCAACTCCGGGGTGCTGAACGGCTTCGTCATGTAGTCGTCCGCGCCGAAGTCAAGCGCCTGTACTTTTGAGGCGTCCTGTTCGCGCACGGAGAGCACGATGATGGGAGTCGCTCCAAGCTTTCGAATTGCCCTGGTCAACTCCACTCCATCCATATTGGGCATGGCAAGATCCGTGATCACCAGGTCCGGGGCAAACTGTTGATAGGCTCGCAGCGCTTCCTCGCCGTCATGAGCGATGGCCACCTCATAGCCCTGGCTCTCGAGCGAGCTGCGCAGAACACGCGTGATCTGCCGTTCATCATCGACGAGCAGAATGCGTTGTTGGTCGCGCGTGACGGGGCGTGGCGTTTGCATCAGGGCGTCTCCTTCGTCACGATATGCAGATCCACGTGCGGCGCGGCGGAGACGAAGCGGGCGATCTCCCAAAAGTAGAGATATTTTTTGAGGCCCAGCAAAGCCGAACTGCCGAAGATGGCCTGGGTAATGCGTTGCTCCTTGGCGAACTGCGCCGTCGCTGTGGCCACGTTGCTGCCTTTGAGTCGCACGATATGCGCACCGAGGTTCTCCGCGAAGAGAAGATTGTCCTCCAGACCGCGGCGCTCATCTTCCTGAAGCACCTTGTCGCTGTCGAGGTGCAGCACAAAGAGTTCTGCGTCCATGCCTTGAGCCAGTCGCGCACCCCTTGCGATCAGGTCACGCCCGGACGGATTGGTGCTTACGCATACGGCGATTTTCTCCGCCACCGTCCAGTGTGCGCCTAGTTGCTTTAGCTTGACGTACTGATCGAGGGTACGGTCGACGGCGCGCGTAACGCGCTGCAGAGCCATCTCGCGCAGCGCAATGAGGTTGCCGCGCCTGAAGAAGTTAGCGAGCGCTCGTTCCACTCGTTCTGCGGGATAGATGTCGCCTCGCCGCATGCGTTCGGCCAGCGCCTCCGGAGTGAGGTCGCTCATGACGATCTCGTCGGCGCGATCGAGCACCCAATCCGGCACCGTCTCCCGCACCGTGATGCCAGTGAGCGATTGCACACGAGGCGTGAGGCTTTCGATATGTTGCACGTTGAGCGTAGAGACCACGTCAATCTTCGCATCCAGGAGCTCAAACACATCTTCGTACCGCTTTGGATTTCTGCTTCCCTCGATGTTGGTGTGCGCCAGCTCGTCGACAATGGCGACCTGCGGCCGACGCTTCAGGATCGCATCCAGGTCCATCTCCGTGAAGAGCGTGCCCTTGTAGTCGATCTCCCGCACGGCGACGCGTTCGAGCTTACCCGCCACCTCCGCGGTGCCGGATCGACCGTGCGTCTCGACGATGCCGATGACGACATCTTCCCCGCGATTCTTGCGCCGGATCCCTTCGCTCAACATGCTGAAGGTTTTTCCCACACCTGGGGCGTAGCCAAGAAAGATTTTGAAGCGTCCACGTGCCCGATCGGCGGCGTCTGCCTTCTCCAGCCAGTCTTCCGGTCGTTTCTTAGGAGTCGCGCTTTCCTTCATCGTCGTAGAATCTCGCTTGTGCACTCAAAACGTATGATCGCTTTCGCGCGTGGGCTGGGTGCCGCTGTCGCTCTAGCCGGGATTGTAACCTTCTATCGTACGATCTTCCATGCGAACCCGACTACGGTCGCTCTCACGCTGCTGCTTTATGTTCTGTTTCTCGCTGCTCGTTGGGGACTTCGCTATGCTGTGATCGCCTCGTTTGCCGCGGGTGGATGTTACAACTATTACTTTCTCCCACCCGTCGGTCACTTTACTATCGCAGACCCGCAAAACGTTGTTGCCCTGTTGACCTTTCTTGCTTCGTCTATTTTCGCCAGCCGCATGTCCAACCGTATCCGGCAGGAGTCGCAGGACTCTCGCGCGCGCCAGGCTGAGCTGGAGATTTTGTACAGGCTGAGCCGGGCGCTGCTCCAGACCGATGAGCTGATTCAGCTTACCAACTCCATTCCATCTTCGGTGGCGCTCGCAACAGGAGCAAAAGCGGCGCTGTTTTATCTCCTCGATGGAGATCGCGTGTACCGCTCCGGCGCTGATTGGACGGCGCAGCTCTCAAATGAGGAGCTCAAGGAGCTCTCACATTCAGCGGGAATTATCTCCTCCAACTCCGCCCAGGAGGCCGTGATTCCTCTGCGGGTCGGAGTGAAGCCTCGGGGCTTGTTGATTCTGCGCGGTGTTCATCTTTCGCACCAGAGCCTGGACGCACTGGGCGGCTTGGTCTCGATCTCGCTTGACCGTTCAAGCGCTATCGACGAGGTTACGCGCGCGGAGGCGGCGAAGGAGTCCGAGCGTCTGCGCGGATTGATGCTGGATTCCATTACCCATGAGCTTCGGACCCCACTGACCTCGATCAAGGCCTCGGTAAGCACGTTGCTCACGTCGGAGCTGCGTCCGGAGATTACGTACGATCTGCTGACAGTGATCGACGAGGAGAGCGACCGACTGAATCGGCTGGTCGCGCAGGCGGTCGAGATGGCACAGCTGGATACGCAGGAGGTCCGGATGACCTTCTCGCCGCAGCGCCTGTCCTCGATTGTGGAGGCCTCGCTTGAAGCCAACAAGACAACCCTGTCTGCGCATCCGGTGCAGGTCACACTGCCCGAAAACTTCCCGCAGCTTGAAGCCGACCCACTGTGGCTGGAGAAATTATTGGGGCATCTTTTGGAGAATGCTGCCAAGTACTCCTCGCCCGGAGCGCCGATTTTTATCTCTGCCGAACAACGCGGCGCAGAGGTTTCCTGCTCGGTGGCGGACCGCGGCGTGGGCATCGATCCCATGGAGCAGTCGCTCATCTTCGACAAGTTCTACCGTGCACGCAATCGCCGCCAGAGCACTTCCGGTACAGGCATGGGCCTGGCTATCTGTCGAGCGATTGCGGAAGCTCACGGCGGCACGATCCAGGTCACCAGCCAGCCGGCGAAAGGCTCCGTCTTCACGTTTACCCTGCCGCGCTTTCATAGCTCCGCCACGTGACGCTCATGGCTACGCCTCGAAATCGCGACGCATGTCTATAGTGAAGCAGAAAGGCCGGATCATAGATCCGGCCTTTCTGCTTTCAGTGAAGAGATCCGAACTAGACGCTGGCCTCGGCACGTGCGACTTCATTCTCCGCGTCCTTGGCTGCTTTGAGTTCAGCAACCTGCTGCTTCTTCAACTCGGCCGAGTTCCTCCCGAGTTCATCTTCCAGCTTCTCGGTTGTGTACGTCTCGATCGTGTCACCGGCCCGGATATCCTTGTGGCCGGCGAGATCGATACCGCACTCGACTCCGTCGCGCACTTCAGACACATCGTCCTTGACGCGTTTGAGCGAACTGATCTTGCCCTTCCAGATCTCCGCGCCGTCTCGCATCAGGCGTGCCTGCGAGTTGCGCTTGATGACGCCATCGAGCACACGGCAGCCGGCAATCTGCCCGACCTTGGTGATCTTGAAGACCTGCAGCACCTCGGCCCGGCCGGCATAGTTCTCCTTGAAGACCGGTTCGAGCAGCCCGTACATTGCCTTGGTAATCTCGTCGCGTAGCTCGTAGATGATCGAGTGCAGCCGGATCTCCACGTTCTCGCGCGCCGCTACCTCGGCCGAGTTGCGGTCTGGACGCACGTTGAAGCCGATGATGATCGCGTTTGAAGCAGACGCCAACAGCACGTCCGACTCCGTGATCGCGCCGACACCGGAGTGCAGCACGCGCACCCGCACCTTTTCGGTCGACATGTGCGACAGATCCTCGGCGATGACTTCGACCGAACCCTGCACGTCGCCCTTGACGATGACGTTGAGGTCCTTGACGCCGGCCTGCTTGATCTGTTCGGCCAGCCCTTCGAGCGACACCCGCGAGCTCTTGGCCAGCTGTGCCTCGCGCTCCTTCATCTTGCGATATTGCGCGATGCCCTTGGCCTTATCGCGGTCCGCCATCACCAGGAAGGTGTCGCCGGCATCCGGCATTCCTTCAAGACCTAGAATCTCGACCGGGGTTGAAGGTCCAGCCTCGGTGATCGAGCGTCCGCGATCGTCGAACATGGCGCGTATCTTGCCGAAGGTGTTGCCGACGATGTAGCTGTCACCCGTCTTCAACGTACCGTTCTGCACCAGAATGGAGGCCACGGCACCGCGTCCGCGATCGAGCTTGGCTTCGATGACAGTGCCGACGGCCGGCCGCTCCGGCTGCGCCTTCTGCTCGTTCGTGTCGGCGATGTAGCAGATCATCTCTTCGAGTCCATCGAGGTTGGTCCGCTTCTTCGCGGAGACATCGACGAACTCGGTGTCGCCGCCCAGAGCCACGGCCTGCACCCCGCGCGACGCAAGCTGCTGCATCACCTTCGCCGGGTTAGCCTCCGGCTTGTCGATCTTGTTGACGGCGACGATGATTGGAACCTTCGCCGCGCGCGCATGATCGATCGCTTCGATGGTCTGGGGCATGACACCGTCGTCTGCCGCTACCACGATCACGACGATGTCGGTGACCTTGGCTCCACGGGCGCGCATGCGGGTAAAGGCTTCGTGACCCGGAGTATCGAGGAACACGATCTCGCGTCCGAACGCCGGTGAACCGGGCTTGGTGATTTTTACCTTGTAGGCGCCGATGTGCTGTGTGATTCCTCCTGCCTCGCCGCCTGCAACGTCCACGAGGTCGGCATCGGTCGAGCGAATCGCATCGAGCAGCGAAGTCTTACCGTGATCGACGTGGCCCATCACCGTAACCACCGGCGAGCGCACCACTTCAATCATGTCGGTCGTGTCTTCGAGCAGACCTTCGATAGCTTCGTTCTCAAGCTGCTCTTCGACCGAGATGACCGATGCGTCTGCCCCAAACTGGCGCGCGACGTCCTTGACCAACTCGCCGTCGAGCGACTGGTTGACCGTGACGAGCACACCCTTCATCAGCAGCACCGCGATCAGGTCCTTGCCGCGGACGTCGAGCTTCTCGGCGAGATCCTTGACGCTGATTCCTTCGGTCACCGTGATCGTCTTGGTGATCGGCATCGGCTCGCGCGACATCTGCACGCCGCCATAGCGCGGTGGCGGCTGGAAGCCCTTCATCGGGCCTTCCTTCACCTTCTCGTAACGTTGACCTCCACGGCGCTGGCCAGGACGTGCGGGACGCAGGCCGGCTGGCGGTCCACCCTCCGGAGCACCTCCAGGCGCGCCACCCGGACCTCCCGGACGCGGAGGGAATCCAGGACGGGCAGGGAAGCCGGGACGTGCACCCGGGGTAAAGCCGGGGCGTGGCGCTCCTCCCGGACCACCGGGTCCTCCTCCAGGCATGGGACGGGTGGGGTGCATGGGACGCCGGGCACCGGGTGCGCTGCTCATCGGCGGGCGAGATCCAGGTGCGCCACTCGGACCGCTTCCAGCATTGCTGCCGGGAAAGCCGGGCCGCGGCCGGTCGAAGATCGGACGCCCGCGCGGTGCGGCTCCAGGTGCAGGAGCCGGCGCGGTGTAGATGGGCCGCGGACCCGTCTGAGGCATGATCACGCGGCGGGGCTGCGGCGCTGCTGCCGGGGGAGGCGTCTCTACCGGAGCAGGAGCGACCTCGACCACGGGCTCCGGCACGACTGGCTCAGGAGGAGGCGGTGGAGGCGGAGCAGGCGGCCGAGGTGGGTTGGTAATGACCACGCGGGCCGGAGCCGCCACGACTACGGGAGCCTTGGACGGAGCTTTGCCCAGAACGCTTGGCGAGGGCGGCGTGATCGTCACATGCGGACGATTCGCGCCCGTGTTGGCGGGAGGACGTGCCCCGGGATTGACCGGAGGACGCGCGCCCGGATTCACCGCCGGACGAACGGCAGGACTGGCCGGCGGCGGCGCTACGATCCGCGCGCCCTGATTTGGGAGGGGAACAATGCGGCGCGGAGCTGGAGCCGTTGAAGCGCTGGCTGGAGTAGGTGGAGCGCTGGCCGGAGTCGCTGGAACGCTGGCAGAAGCGACCGGAGCGCTGGCAGAAGTCGATGGGGTGGCCGTCGTGGCAGGGGGAGCTTGGGTTGGTGGAGCAACCTTGGCCACCGGGGCAGACGGAGTCTCTACCTGCGCAACTGCAGGAGGCGGGGCTACTGCTGCCGTGGGTACAGGTCCAGCCTTGACTTCCGCCGGGACCGGAGCAGGTGTTGCCGTCGCCGCCGGGGGTTGCGGGGGAACCGTGGGTGCCGACACGACAGGGCGCGCCGGAGGAGCCACCGTCACGGGCCTCGCCACAAACGCCGCGGGCCGCACAGCCGGAGCCGCAACTACCTGCGCTGCGCGCGCCGGAGCCTGCACACCAGCCTGGCTCGCTGACCCACCACTCTGGGCAGCCTTGCGCTCAAGAATGGCGCGCATCGCGTCTCCGGGCTTCGATGCATTCGACAGATCGAACTTCGGCCGGTTGTCCACGGCCTGGCCTCTGGCGGAAACGCCGGAGCGATCGCCCTTGAAGTACGCACGCACACGCTCGGCTTGATCCTCATCGATCGATGAAGAGTGCGTCTTGCCGGAGACGCCAATTGCCTCCAGCGCATCCAGAATCGGCCTGCTTTTGACTTCCAGTTCGCGTGCCAGATCGTTGATTCTAACTTTGGTCATCCGTCCCTTTGTCTTCCCGTTCAAACCGCTAGCTGTTCATGCGAGCCTCGTTTTGAGGGGAAAGTTTCTGCTGTTGAGTATTATCTCTGAAATCGTTGAATATGCAGCAAAGACCGTACCCGCGCTGTCTAACCACGGTCGTGCTCGTCCGCGTCCACGGTCTCGTCAGAGACTTCCTGGCTGTCTGCCACCAGCGTGTCGATGGTGTCGTTGTCCATCTCGATTGCCTCCTCGCGGCGATCGGCATCGTCGTTCGCATCCGAGGCCGACTCCGCCTCTTCCTGATCGACCACGTCCTCGGTCGACATATTGTTCAGCTCAATCGGCGGCTCGCCTGCGGCGGCAGCTTCTGCAAGAATCTCTTCCGGGGTCTTGGCCATTGATGTTCTCTCCTGTTCCTCAATCGGTCCGTCCGTGCTTGTTTCTATCGCAGCCAGAGGCACCGGGCGGTCTTCGCCCTCCTCATACTGGCCAAAGTAGTGGCGTACCGCAACCGAGATCTTTTCGACCGACTTCTCGCCGATGCCGGGCACCTCGCCCAGCTCCTCAGCCGTCATGTCGGCCAGCGCTTCTACGGTCGTAATGCCCGCCGCGATCAGCTTCTCGAGCACCGCCTCGCCCAACTCACTGACCTGTTCGATCGGCGTTGAAGGTCCGCCGGTCATGGCCTGCATCTGCTGCTCGACCTCCTGGCGCTTCTCTTCTTCGCTCTTGATGTCGATCTTCCAGTTGAGCAGCTTGGCCGCGAGCCGCACGTTCTGACCCTTCTTGCCGATTGCGAGCGACAGCTGCGTGTCGTCGACGATGACCTCGATCTGCTTTTCATCGAGGTCGGTGATCGAGACCCGCGCTACCTTGGCCGGCTGCAGCGCCTTCTCGGCAAAGGTCGTAATCTCCTCGGAATACTCGATGATGTCGATCTTTTCGCCGCGCAGCTCGCGAATGATCGACTGCACCCGCATGCCCTTCATGCCCACGCACGCGCCCACCGGGTCGACGTCCTTGTCGCGGCTCATCACGGCAATCTTGGTCCGTTCTCCGGCCTCCCGCGCAATGGCCCGGATCGAAACGGTGCCGTCGTAGATCTCCGGAACTTCGGATTGGAACAGGTTCTGCACCAGCGCCGGCGCTGCCCGCGACACGATCACCTGCGGGCCCTTGGCTGCGCGATCCACCCGCAACAGCACCACGCGCACCCGCTCACCGACGGCAAACTGCTCAAGCCGGCTCTGCTCGCGCTTGGGCATCCTAGCCTCGGCTTTACCCAGGTCGAAGATCACATCCATCGGCTCCAGCCGCTTTACGGTCGCGTTCAAGACCTCGCCTGCGCGATGGTTGTACTCGTTGAAGACGGTGTCGCGCTCGGCCTCGCGCACCTTCTGGAAGATGACCTGTTTGGCCATCTGGGCGGCGATCCGGCCCAGCGGAGACGTGTCCTTATAGAAGCGCAGTTCGCCGCCCACCTCTACCTCCGGCGCCATCTCCCGCGCCGCCTCGAGCGTCAACTCGTTGGCCTCGTCAGTAACCTGCTCCGGCGTCTCGACCACGGTCTTGAACACATAGGCCCGGATCTCTCCCGACTCGCGATCCATCTCTGCACGCATGTTCTCCTGCGTCTTGTAATACTTGCGCGTCGCGAGCGCAATGGCATCCTCGATCGCCGCAACGACGATCTCGGGCTCGATCCCTTTTTCGCGGCTCAACACTTCAATCGACTGGTACAACGGACTTGCCATAGTGAATTCTCAGTTCCTAGGAAAATTTCAGAAGTTACGGTTATTAGATTTCTGCAATCAGGTTTGCCTTCTCCACGTTCGCCAAAGGCACTGCAATCACCTGTTCCGCCGCGCCCGCCTTGCGCGCTTTGCCCTTCTGCTTCACCGCGCTCAGGTCTATCGTCAGGGTGTCCTCATGGAACCTGGTGAGCCGGCCCTGGAAGTGCCGGTTGGCGTCAATTGCGGTAAACGTCTGCAGCTTGATCAGTCCTCCGGTAAAGCGTGTGAAATCCGCTGGCCGGGAGAGCTTCCGCTCTAAGCCCGGCGAAGAGACCTCAAGCGTGTACTCCGCTCCCGGCACCAGATCTTCTACATCGAGCACTGTCCCGAAGTCGCGCGTGAAGACCTCGCAGTCCTCATGGGTTACGCCTGAAAGCATCTCCGCCGGAACGCCTTTGGGCAACTCGGATTCCTCCTGCTCTGCCAGTTTCGACAGCATGGCCCGGCCTGCCTCATCCTTCTCGATGAACACCCGCAACGTGCGGTGCCTGGCTCCTCCGGAAAACTCCAGATCGACGATTTCGAGCGAATGTGACGCTGCGACGCGCTCCGCAAGTGCCCGAATTTGGTCGATCTGTAGCGCCATAGAGCCTGAGAACGCAGAAAACCTTTGGAGCAAATAAAAAGTGGGCTCTCGCCCACTCATCGTTTCCGCCGCCTGGTCTAGTTTGCAACCAGTCCCGGTGTCCTCACGGGTTTGTCGTACCAACGGAACAACTTCGTCTGCAGGTTGAAGTGTACGGCGAATCGCAGGAAAACTCAAGCAGGCTGGACCCGCTCACCCAAGAGGTCGCAGGTGGAACGGGTGAGCCTGCAGGCTCATGCCGCGACGTTGCAGACTCGCTTCGCTCGACCAGGGCATGCCTCCAGCCCGGGTGTTATTGCTTGTCCATCTCCACGTCGATCGTGAACTGGACATCGTTTCCGATGACCGGCGGACCGTACTTCGGGCCAAGATTGAAGTCCGTGCGATGGAGGGTGCCTTCGGCCGAAAAGCCGCTGCGCGTGACTCCTTTCTTGTCCGTTTGCGGCGGGGCGGGGCCGTCGAGCGCCAGCGTCACTTGCTTGGTGATTCCATTCAAGGTCAGGTCGCCTGTCAGCGTCAGCTTCCCGCCGCTGTTCGTCAGCGATGAGGATTTGAAGGTGAGTACGGGGTATTTCTCCACGTCGAAAAACTCCGGACCCTTCAGGTGCTTGTCGCGCGCGTCTTCATTGGTGCTCACGGTCGTCGCGTCAATCGACGCCTCCACCGAAGACCTGGTCATATCCTTTTCATCGAGCTTGACGATGCCTGCCGGCTTTGAAAATGTGCCATGCACGTTCGATATGCCAAGATGACGAATCTTGAACTCGACGCCGGAGTGCACGGGGTCGATCTTCCACGTCGAGGTCTGGGCGGGCGCGGCCAGCGCGGCACCCAGCAGAAAGAGGGCGGCAAAAGCTTTCTGGAGCAGGGGCAAGGTAGAACCTCGTTCTTGAAGCAGGGGTTGTGTCATTCTATCGGACTGATGGTGTTTCGGTTGCCGGTTCCTGCCCGGAACGTTGGGCCGTTCTGCTGTAGTCTGAGTGCACCGCCACCCGCGCGAAGGATCAGGTTCCGCATGAGCGTTCGTTCTCTTCTTCTGGCTCTGCTTGTACTTAGCCCTGCCGCCCTTGCCGCCTCCCAGACCCCGGACGTGTCCGCGGTCCTGCTGAGCGATCTCCACTTCGATCCTCTCCACGATCCCGCGAAGGTGGCGCGCCTGGTGGAGGCGCCTGTCGAAGCGTGGGACAAGATCCTTGCCGAACCCGACTCCCCTACCCAGGCCGCCGATTTCTCCGCCATGCAGACTGAGTGCTCCACCCGGGGCGTGGATCCGGACAATGCCCTGCTCAACTCCGCTCTCAAAGCCGCGCACGAGCAAGCTCCCGAGGCGCGCTTCGTTACCGTTACCGGCGATCTCCTGGTCCACGACTTCGGCTGCCGCTATCACGCGATGACCCACGGCAAAGCCGCCCCCGGCACCGGAGTCATGCTGATCGAGAAGTCCGTCAACTATGTCATCCGTCGCGTGGACGCCGCTTTTCCTTCTACAGCTGTTTACTTCACGCTGGGCAACAACGACTCGAGCTGCGGCGACTATCATCTCGCTCCCCATGACCGCTTTCTTGCCGCTACTAGCGCCGGTGTCCTTCGCGGGCTGCGCGGGGCCTCCCCCGCCGAGCTCAAGACAGCCCAGCAAACCTATGAGCAAGGCGGCTTCTACAGCGTCCCGCTCGCCGGCCTCGAGAAGACCCGGGTCATAGCGCTCGACGACATCTACAGCTCTGCGCTGTACGCGGACTGTGCCCCCACCAAGACCGCAAACGAGGCCGCCGAGCAGCTGCAATGGCTCGACCATGAACTGACTTTGGCGAAAGAACGGGGCGAAAAGGTCTGGCTTCTTGGCCACATTCCTCCTGGCCCTGACGCCTTCAGCACGCTCAAGCATCTGCGCTCCATGTGCACCCGGCCGCCGACCATGTTTCTCGCGTCTGACGCACTGGCCGACACGCTGGTGCGGCACGCCGATGTGATCCGCATCGCGTTGTTTGCGCACACCCACGAGGACGAGTTTCGCCTGCTCGAGCGCGCGGGAAATCCGGCCGCCGTGCCTGTCAAGCTCGTTCCCGCCGTCTCCGCCATCAACGGGAACCTGCCCGCCTTCATGATCGCGCAGGTCAATCGCGCCTCCGCCATCGTGGACGATTACAGCATTTTTATGCAGCCCGTCGGCGCTTCGTCCGCAGCGGCCTGGACCCGCGAGTACAGCTTCCGCGCCACCTACCATCTGCCCAACTTCTCTGCTCAATCGGTCCGCACGCTCGTCGAGCAGATGCAAGCCGATAAATCCGGCGTGCGGCCGGAGAGCCAGGCGTACCAGAAGTTCTTTCTCACCGGCGAGAGCTCGCCGCTCTTCCTGGTCTGGCCGCAGTACACATGTGCCCTGTCCCATGACCGCGACTCGGACTTCAGGCAGTGTATGTGCGCTCAGTAGCGGCTATGGCCCGTGCTGAATCGCGTGGCCAATCAGCAGAATGAGCGGTGCCGGGCCGGCTCCTGCTGTGGCTAATCCAGCAAGCGTCGTCATGACCACATGCTCCTCCGGCGTGGACGCCTTCGACACCGCGGCGACGGGCGTCTGCTGCGGGATTCCCGAGCGAATGAGCGACGCGCTCAACTCCGCAAAATCCCTTCCCGGCATATACAGCACCAGCGTGGAATCGGCTGGAAACGCGCCCTCCCACGCTACCGGCTCCGCCTTCCCCGCGGCATGGTGCGCGGTGGCGAGGACCAGCTTTGAGGCCGAGTTGCGATCGGTCAACGGCGTCTTCAGCCTTGCCGCCACGGCAAACGCCGTCGTGATTCCGGGAACGATCTCAAACGGAATTCTCGCCCCGCGCAGCGCCTCGATCTCCTCATTGGCCCTCCCAAAGACGAGCGGATCCCCGGACTTCAGCCGCAGCACCGACCGGCCATCCGCCGCATGTCGCACCATCAGCTCATGGATGCCCGCCTGCGTCACCCGCGGCTGTCCACAGCGCTTGCCGACGGGGATGATTTCGGCCGTCGGGCTGGCGAGGTCCAGGATCGCATCCGAGACCAGATCGTCCGGCAGGATGACATCGGAGGTGGCCAACAGGTGCGCCGCGCGCAAGGTCAGCAGGTCAGGATCGCCCGGTCCTGCTCCGCACAGGTAGACGTGTCCCGGCTCCGCGTCCGCCGACACTGGCCTTAACCCTCGGCCTTCCGCGGATTGGTCTGGCGTGGATTCGTACGGGCATGCTCCCGCGCATAGGCTCGCGACGGGCACGCATCGAAGCCGCACACCTCGCGCGTGGCCAGCGTATGCAGCAACTGCTTGCGCGCCTCGTTGAGCGGCTCCAGCTGCAAGACCTCGCGGCGCAGATTGCCGAGCTCGCCCAGCCAGGCGCCCACGTCCAGTGGCAGCGCCGCATTAATCTCCTTGCGCAGCCGCTGCGCCAGGGCCGGGGAAGCTCCCGCGGTCGAGATTGCAATCTGCAGATCGCCCCGCTTGACCAGGGAAGGGAAGTAGAAGTCGCAGTACGGCGGATCGTCTACCGCATTGCAGAGAATCGACTTGGAGGTCGCCTCCAGGTAGACCGCGCGATTGACCTCCGGCACGTCCGTCGCCGTTACGACCAGGAAGGTATCGGGAGCCACGTCGCCTGCCTGGTACTCCCGCTTATGCCAAAGCACTTCACCGGAGGCTGCCAGCTCTTCGATGGCCGGCGACGCGTACGGCGCAATCACCGTCACTGCGGCCTCTGCCGCCCGCAGCGACTCGATCTTCGACTCGGCCAGGTTCCCGGCGCCTATCACCAGGCAGGGACGCCCGGTCATCTTCAGGAAAATCGGAAACAAGGACATAGTTGCGCTGGCGCTCTCCGCGTACCTCTTCAGTATAGGATGGGGTCGTGAACCTGCCTGTGATGCCACCCATTCTGCCGATGCTTGCCAAGCGTATCGACAACATCCCGGAAGATTCAGAGTGGATCTTTGAGCCAAAGTGGGACGGCTTCCGCGCCCTCATCTTCCGCGACGGGGACGAACTCCTGCTGCAGAGCCGCGACACCAAGAGTCTGAACCGCTACTTTCCGGAGGTTGAGGCTTCTCTTCTCGCCCACCTGCCGCCGCGCTGCGTGCTGGATGGCGAGATCGTCCTCGCCAGCGCTCACGGCCTCGACTTCGACGCCCTGCAGCTGCGCATCCACCCTGCTGGCCGAACAGACACCTGCCTCCGTTGTCTTCTTCGACCTGCTCGCGCTCGGCGACCAGGACCTCTGCCCGCAACCCTTTGTCGAGCGCCGCCGCCAGCTTGAAACGCTTTTGGCCTCTCACCAGCCGCGCCTCCATCTCACTCCCGCGACCCAGGATCGCGAGGTCGCTGCCGACTGGTTCAAGCGCTTTGAGGGCGCGGGTCTCGACGGCGTCATGGCCAAGTCGGTCAGCGGCCGCTACGAGCCCGACAAGCGCACCATGCTCAAGATCAAGCATGAGCGGGACTGCGACTGCGTGGTCGCGGGCTTTCGCTGGCACAAGGACGGCGAAGGCTCTGCCGTCGGCTCTTTGCTGCTGGGCCTCAACGACGAGGCCGGGAACCTCCAGCACGTCGGCGTTTGCGCCAGCTTTACCGCCGCGAAACGCCGCGAGCTGGTCGACTTTCTTGCGCCGTATCGGGAGAACGCCCTCGCCGATCATCCCTGGGCAGGCTGGGCCTCGCCAGACTCCGCCGACCCCGAGCGCATGCCCGGAGCCAAGAGCCGCTGGAACGCCAAGAAAGACCTTTCGTGGCATCCGCTTCGGCCTGAGCTTGTGGTGGAGGTCGCGTACGAACACATGCAGGGCAACCGCTTTCGGCACCTCGCGCACTTTCGCCGCTGGCGCCAGGACAAAGCTCCTGCCGCTTGTACGTACGCCCAACTCGAAATCGTCCCTGCGCAGGAACTGATGTCCATCTTCGGCCAGCCCTGACGTATAGGAGTGCTGGTCGTCATGATCCATCAATTCGAGTTGAACGGACGCTAACGGCGTTTATCATGAGTTTGCCGAAGCCCCTGGCAGCCGGTCTCATCACATTGAGTCAAAACCAACTGTGGATTCCCGATGAGGCACCGGCAAGGCATGCCTCATCCGCTTTCACTATCGCTGAGAGCATGGGTTACGATGAGCTTTCGTTGGATAGATGACTCTATGCTCGGACATCGGAAACATTCGTTTGCACGAGCGCACCTGCTGCTACGCAGGTTGGGTGACAACCTCGAAGACTTAGAAGCTTTGCGAGAGCTACAGATGCTGTTGCTACGAGAAGTAGTGAGATCCGAAGAGAAGATTCGCCGTCACAAGGTGGAAGTACGAGGAATCGAGGGTCCAGGCGTTGTTCTAAATGCGAAGCGGTTTCGATACTTAACGAACCGGATCGAAGGATATCGCCGAAGCGCTTACATTTGGCGCTCCTTCGGCGATGCGATTGCGTTTCTATATCTGGACAGATTCTCGTTGAAGCACTGTTTCTACAGCACCGAAACTACAAGTCCGAAACAAGATGCAGGCTTCATCCTAGGGAAAGAAGGATTCGCGAACGAACTTGTCATTCTAGATTCGGCCTTGAAGCACGGCATACCGGCCCTTCTGGTCGATCTGACGAACACGATAAGGCACGGGGACGTTTGCTTACTTGGAAAATCTGACCCTTTCCTGATCGAGGCTAAACTAGGCAAGAATCTCAATAGCCGTGGCAAGAGGCAGAAACGAAATCTCGAAAAACTGCATAGTTTCTACGAGACTGACAAATCTGTGGGATTGCGCGGATTCCCGGAACTGCAGCGACGATCCACTCAAGAACCAGAGACGACGTACATCGATCTCCTGAACGAATGCATCCTCGAGGCAAGAGAAAAAGGACATGCCTTCCGTCAGCCTGAGGCCGGGTTGCATTACGTCGTTCTGACCAACGATGCACCACAGATTGATGTCGTTTTGGAGAAGCTGGGCCTCCAGAATGCAATCTTGCCCTTCTTCCTCAATGACCATAAAGCGCAACGAACCTGGGCGCCCTATTTCCCGTTCGTCCTATTCATCAGCAGCGCAGATCAGCTGTGGGACTTCATCCAGGGAAGCCTCTTCATCCTTGTTTTCGTAGAGGCAGATGCAATCTGCAAGATCGCTCGCGATGAGGGCCATCAAGCTGCGTTCGACGCCGACAATGAAAATTTTCCGTTAGGGATCGAGACGTCTAACGGCGGGCAGATCAGGATTTCTTCGCACATGTTGAACCGCATAGGCCTGGACTTTTTGTCACCCCGTTGGATAGTGCGCTCCTCATTGGAGCGACCCTCCGTTGTTGGTCCCGAAGACCCTGAGACCGGGGTTAGCAGAGAGCCTGGGGCGAATGATCCGAGAAGATCTACGCTCCGTGTCTCCTTTGGCGATTGTTCAGTCCAGATTAGTCAACCCGCGATTCATTTTGAATGGATCGCGGGTTTGGAGCCGATCAGTCTTGATAAGTCCGCTTATGGGCAGTTATACAGTCGATCCGAGCGCGGGAAGCTGAAAAGGCCTGTGCTGCCGTTGCGGAAGGAAGATTGCATGCGTTTCTAAGACCGCCGGAGCTATGAGTCATACTTCAGACCGATCTGCTGCTGAACACTGGAGGCATTTCTCAGCGATGTGTGCGTTAGCTAAGACCGTTCCGAGTGCCGTTTTCATCCTTACTTTCTCGCCAGGCCCGCGTCGGATCGTCATCCGGGTCCGGCACATCCTGCGCGGGCCGCTGCGCCTCCGGTACGCTGCGCAGGTTGACCCGGATTCGGTACCAGATGTACGCCGTCCCGCGCATCCGGTCGACCAGCACGTCTTCCTCCGCCAGTTGCGCCGCCGCCTCCGGATGCGCAGCCTTCCATCGTTCCAGGCCAGCAGCCGCTGCGGCTTTGTCCGGCGATTGCGCCACAATCAGAAGAGGAAATTTCGGCACCCGCTTGGCTGGTGTCTTTTTGGCCTTCGCAGGGGCAGCCCCATCCGCAGGCTCCGCAACCGCCTTCTTCGCCGCCGCCCGTTTGCGGAACCGCTGTGCCCCGAAGCCCTCGCCCAACTGCTCCCCGAAGGCCTTCGCTTTCGACGGCTGCACGCGCTTCGGCTCGCCCTCCGCCTTGGCGAAGTGCGGCGGCCAGGGTGCATCGCCGAGACCCTCGGCCTCATCCCGTGCGGCCAGCTCCAGCAGCGCCTCAAGCGACCCCGGATGTGCCTGCATCTCGGCATGCGGGTCGCCGATCGAAGCAAAGCGTGCCGGCATGGTCCGCACCGTGAAGTCGGCCGGGTTCACCTCCGGCACCTCCGCCCAGGTCAGCGGCGCGGACACCCGGGCATCGGGCAGCGGACGCACCGAGTATGCGCTCGCCGTCGTCCGATCCTTCGCATTCTGGTTGTAGTCCAGAAAGACGCCGTGCCGCTCTTCCTTCCACCACTTTGAGGTCGCAAGCGTCGGCACCCTCCGCTCCACCGCACGTGCCAGCGCCAGCGCCGCCCGCCTCACCTCTGTGAAGCTCCACTTCGGCAGGATCGGCACGTTGATGTGGATGCCGCGCGAGCCCGAGGTTTTGGCATAGCCCTCAAGACCCACGTCGCTGAGCGCCGCTTTCACCGCCAGCGCGACCTCCCGCACCTGGCTGAACTCGATTCCCGGCTGCGGGTCCAGATCGATCCGCAGCTGGTCCGGATGCTCGAGGTCAGCCGTCCGCACCGGATGCGGATGCAGCTCCATGCAGCCAAGGTTGACCATCCACGCGAGCGCCGCCGCGTTATCGACCACGACCTCATCCGCGGTTCGGCCCGAGGGAAAGGAAAGCGTCACCGTACGCACAAATTCCGGCAGATTGTCCGGCGCGCGCTTCTGGTAGAACGGCTCGCCGTGCGCCCCGTTGACGAAGCGCTTCAGCACGATCGGCCGGTCAGAAATACCCCCCAGCGCTCCTGGCGACACAGACAGGAAGTAGCGCACCAGCTCCAGCTTGCTGATCTGCACGTCCTGCAAAAAGTAAAGTTTCTCCGGGTTCGAGATGCGCACTGCGTGCCCGTCGATCTCGAGTACTTCCGCTGAATCCTGTTTTGGCACATCGACAGGCTACAGGAATCCCGCCCGGTCCTCCTTGGAAATGTTTTCTGCCTTGCGCACCCTTGCCGCTCCTGGCATCCACGTTTCCAACTTCCAGCCTGAGATCAAACCAGCACTCCATCCTCCAGCCGCAGCACGCGGTCGCATCTCCCGGCGAAATGCAGATTGTGCGTTACCAGCACGCTGGTCAGGGCGTGCGCCGCATGCAGCCGCTGAATCAGCCCGAAGACCGCCTCCGCTGTCCTCCCGTCGAGATCGCCGGTAGGCTCATCCGCCAGCAAAATCTTCGGCTCGGTTACGAGCGCACGCGCCAGCGAGACCCGCTGCTGCTCTCCACCGCTCAACTCGCCCGAGCGATGCTCCGCCCGGTCAGCCAGGCCCACCTCCGCCAGCCACTGCTTCGCCCTGCCGAGCGCCACGGTCCTTGCCTCTCCACGCGCAAGCAGCGGCATCGCCACGTTCTCAAGCGCTGTGAACTCCGGCATCAGGTAGTGAAACTGCCAGACGTATCCAAGCTCGCGATTCCGGAACTCCGCGGCTTGCGCGCCGTTCAGACCACCCAAGCGGCGCTTCCCGACCCACACTTCGCCAGCCGTCGGCCTGTCGAGCGCGGCCAGCAGATGCAGCAGGGAACTCTTGCCGGCGCCGCTCTCCCCCACGATCGCCACCAACTCGCCGGTCGCAATCGTGAACCCTAACCCGCGAAAAAGCTCCAGCTCTCCATGGTTCAGGCCTTTGCCCGCGTAGCTCTTGCGTAGGCCCTCTACGCGAATCGCCGGTGAGCTTCCTGGGCCGATAGTAGCTGGCTCCAACTCACTCATAGCGTAACGCCTCGGCGGGAAGCACCCGCGCCGCGCTCACGCTCGGATAAATTGTGGCTATCGCGGAGACGCCGAGCGATACCGCCGCAACGATGAGCGCGTCCGTCAACCGCGGCGCAAACGGCAGGAAGTCGATCGAGTACACGGCAGCATCGAGCGGCACGAAACGGTAGTGTCCTCCGGCCCAGCTCACCCCGTATCCCACCACCAGCCCGATCGCCGTGCCGATGCTCGAGATCATCAATCCCTGCAGCAGAAAGACGCGCCGCACCTGCGCAGCCGTCACCCCGAAGCTCATCATCACCGCGATATCCTTGGTCTTTTCCATCACCATCATGGTCAGCGCGATCAGGATGTTTAGCGCGGCGACACAGACGATCAGCGCCAGCACGATGAAGGTTACAACCTGTTCCAGCCGGAGCGCGCGAAACAACTCGCGGTTCTGCTCCATCCAGCTCGTCGCCTGAAACCCCGGTCCTGCCGCCTGCTCGATCTGCTTCGCGATCTGGTCCGCCCGATTCAGGTCGTCCACCTTGAAGCTGATGATCGAGATCACATCCGGCTCGGCAAACAAACGCTGCGCGTCCGCAAGCCGGACCAGCGCGTAGGACGAGTCGTATTGATAGAAGCCGGAGGTAAAGATTCCGACCAGCTGAAACTTTTGGTAGCGCGGAACAATGCCCAGCGGGGTCAACTCCCCTTGGGGACTGGTCACGAGGATCGAGTCGCCGACCCCTGCTCCGAGCGTATCGGCAAGATCTTTTCCGATCACGATGGGCGGCGTGGCCGTACCTGCATCGCCGGCCGAAGGAGCTTCAAGCGCTTGACTCGAGCCGACCTTCACCTCCTCGAGCAGGTCTGAGACGCGGCGCTCTTCGGCGGGAACGATGCCTTTGATCAGCCCGCCGCCGGACCGTGCACCTCGGCTGATCAGGACCTGCCCGTAAAGCCCGGGCGCGGCGGCCTGTACATGCGGCAGCGCGCTGAGCCGCGCCAGCAAGGGCCGCCACTCACGCATGCCGTCCGCCGCGGTGCGCATCAGGTTCACGTGGGCGGTCGAGCCGAGCAGGCGATCCTGCAGGTCGCGCCGCATCCCGTTGGTGATGGCCAAAGCGATGATCAACGACGCCACGCCGGCGGCCACGCCCACCACGCTGATGGCCGTGATCACGCCGATCACCGCCTGCCGCCGCTTGGCACGCAGATACCGCGCCGCGATGAAAAGCTCGAACCTCATCCTGTGTTGAGTTTACGTGGCGGCTCGCGACCGCGATATATGCTACAAGAAGGCTTCCAGACGCGAGTCCCTGGCACAAACGGGATGATCGTCCAACGGAACCTTTTGCTCAGGCTTGCCGTCTATCTGCAGGAGCGAAAGGTCCGTCTACGGTCGCTCTTCTGGAGTTGAGACTTCCTCGATGAATGTCCGTCATTGCCTGATCGCTGCTTTCCTGGTTTGGCCGCTGGCCTTTGGGCCGCTTCATGCGCAGACGACTCCGAAGCCTCCTGCGCCCTCCACGCCGGATGAAGCGGGCCCCCAGGTGGATAACGGAAGCGTGATCATCAAGAAGAAAAAAGAGGGGGAAGACGCACCTCCACCTCCCGCTCCGGATCGCGAAAAGATCAAAAATCCGAATGGCGAGACGTACTCGCTGCGCGTCGATGTTCCTATCGTTTCGCTCGACGTCAACGTCGTTCTCGATAAAACGCACCAGTTTATTCCCGGGCTGAGGCCGGCCAACTTCCTGGTGCTCGAGGATGGCGTCGAGCAGCAGGTGCAATCGGTGCGGATGACGCAGAAGCCGATCACGGCGGTGATGCTGCTTGAGTTTGCCTCGACCTCCTGGGCTTACATTCGCGACATGCAGAACGCGTCGGTAGGGTTCTATCGTTCGCTGCGTCCGGACGATTACATCGCCGTCATCACGTATGACCTGCGCACGCACATTCTGGCCGATTTCACCAACAACAAGGAGACGATCGCACAGTCTCTGCAGTCGCTCATGATCCCCGGGTTTTCCGATACGGACATGTTCGACGCTTTGTACGAAACGCTCGACCGGACCAGCCGCATCGAAGGGCGCAAGTACATCATTCTGATTGGAAGCGGGCGCGACACGTTCTCGAAGCTCACGCTCGACAAGATGCTCAAGAAGATCCAGGACACACCGAACGTGACCATCTTTACGATCGGCACCGGAGGCTTTGCCAATGAGATGGCGGACGCTCGCGGGCGTGGCGGGATCGGCATGATGAACAACCTGCAGGCGCAGAACCAGCTGCAAACCTTTGCCCGCATGACGGGAGGCCTTTACTTCAATCCTCTATTCCAGGGCGCCTTGCCGGATATCTTCAACCAGATTAACGACTCCATTCGCAATGAGTATGTGCTGACCTATCGTCCGACCAATCCGAAGAACGATGGCAGCTACCGCAAGGTGCAGGTGCTGCTGGTGGATAACGAAGGAAAGCCGCTGAAGATGCAGGATGAAAAGCAGAAACCGCTGAAGTACTCCGTCATTGCGCGCGACGGGTACACGGCGAAGCGGCCGGTTGAGTAGCACTCAATTGCGTTGACCCCGGCAGGGCAAATGGGTACACTTTGGGAAGTGGAAGTCGGCGACTCTAGGTCGCGGCGCCTTGATCCAACCTAGTTGCCCCCTCGTTCAATGGTAGGACCGACGACTCTGAATCGTTCAATCGGGGTTCGAATCCCTGGGGGGCAACCAATCTACGTTTGTCTCCTTGTCTCGCAGCCAAACGGCTGGGACAGCCTTCCTGTTGGGACAGCCTTTCCTCTTCGTAAAGCCTTGCACAAAGCCTGGTGCACACTGGCTTTTCCGCCTTCCCATGGGTTAGGCTGAAGCAGTTCGAAAAAGCGAATATAAGGCGAAAATAATGCACCCACAGGCAGCCTTCTTGAAGCGTGAGATCGAGGCGAAGCTGGCCCATCGCATCCCGGCAGCGCTTTCCTCGGCTGCCCCGCAAGCAGCCCGGCTGCATTCTGTCGGCAATGCCCGGCTGGATGGTCTGCTTGGCGGCGGCTTTCCGCTCGGCTCGGTTTGCGAGCTGACTGGACTGGACGGCTCGGGACGCAGTTCCATCATGCTCTCTCTGCTGGCGAGCGCTTCGCCGGAGGGAGCTTGTGCGTACCTCGACGCGAGCGACACCTTCTCACCGCAGAGCGCGGCGTCTGCCGGAGTGCAGCTCAGCAATCTGCTTTGGGTGCGTTTGGGTACCAGGAAGTCTGCGCCGATTGTCTCCGCGCCTGTCTCCCAAGGCTCCAAGCCGTTTGAGGCACAGAGGGAGAGCCATCGGCCCCTCCATGGCGGCTGTGGCTGCTCGCACCCGCGCGGCGAAACCAAGGATCTTGCTCCGGCGCTGGAGCAGATGCTTTTGCTCAAGGAGGAACGGCGCAGGAGGAAAGCGGAGGGCACGCCCGGCCACCCGAACCAGCCGCTCGGTCTGCACACGGCCTCCCGGGACCAGGTCGAGTGGGAGCGCTGGAACTTGCGCAAGGTGGACGAGACAGACCCCTTGCGGAGGAGCGATCAACAGGCAGCGGAGGCGGCACGGGTGCGCGCTTCGTCGCACTCTCCGGTGCTGGCTGTCGGGACAGGGGAGACGAAGCCGTGGGATCGGCTGGACCGTGCGCTTCGGGCAACAGACCAGATTTTGCAGTCGAGAGGCTTTCGCATCGTGGTGCTCGATCTCGGGTCGATCGAGCCGCAGCAAGCTCTGCGGATTCCGCTTGCAACCTGGTTTCGTTACCGGCGCGCGGCGCAGGAGAGCGACGCCATCCTGCTGCTGCTCACAAAGGTACCCTGCGCCCGCTCGAGCGCGGCGTGCGTTCTTGAGTGCTCTGCAGGAGAACCGCCGAAGATTCAAGGCGTGCTGACAGCGGCCTCGCGTGTCGCTGAGATTGCACGTTTGCGGAGTGGACCAGGCCTCGGCAAAAAGGCGCCGGGACGGGCTGCGAACTGGCATGCGGCACCGGCCTGGCTGCGGATGGCGGAGAGATGAACGTGTCTTTTACGGCTATCCATATTCCGGAGTTTCCTATTGTGGCGTGGCAGCGCCGTTCTCCTGTACATCGCTCTCAGGCGTGCGTTGTGCTTGAGGGCGTTCCCCCGCAGGAGAAAGTCGTTGCGCTGTGCGAGAAGGCTCGTACCGCAGGCGTCGCGCACGGCATGAGCAAGGTGCAGGCGGAGGCAGGCTGTACGGCTGCGTTCCGTACACGGCAGATCGAAGAAGAGAAGGCCGCCTTTGCCCTTGCCATTGAGGTTGCGGAGCGTTTTTCTCCACGTGTGGAAACCATCGCCTCGCCGTGGAATGGCTACGCGGAAGCCCGTCGGCTGGCCGTGTTGCTGCTGATCGACAGCTCCGGAACCGGCACTTTGTTTGGCTCTCTCGAGAGCTATGCGCAGCGGCTGTATCGCGAGTTCCGCAGAGCGGGTTATCCGGCCAAGATCGGTTCCGCGCCCAATGCACAAGCCGCTCTGCTGCTGGCTCGCAGTGCGCAGAGCGTGTTTTGCGCGGACCGAAACAGCCTACGCGGGAAGCTTGCGAAGCTTCCGGTTTCTTTCTCGGCCTGCGAACCGAAGACGCTGGCCGTGCTTTCCAGCTGGGGTATTCGCACCCTGGGCGAACTGGCCGCTCTTCCAGAGGCTGCGCTGGTCAGCCGTCTGGGGCAGCCGGGCCGCAGGTTGCAACTGCTCGCTCGCGGCGAGGCCGATCACCTTCTTGTGCCGGACGAGCCTGCGTTCGTGCTTGTGGAAACTACGGCTCTGGACTCGCCTGTCGAGCTGCTCGAATCTCTTCTGTTCGTGCTCTCCCCCATGCTGGAGAACGTGCTTCAAAAGGCGATGGAACGCGCCTATACGCTTCGCTCCGTGCGGCTTACCCTGCACCTGGAGCGCGGAGAGCCACATTTCGTACAGGTACGTCCTGCCACGCCAACCCAGAACCGGGACGTGCTGCTGAAGCTGCTCAACCTCGAACTGCAGGCGCATCCGCCGCAGAGTGGCATTGTGAGCGTGACGCTCGATGCGGAACCGGCACAGCCGCAGACGGCGCAGCGCGGGCTCTTCCAGACGCAGTTTCCCGAACCGGACAAGCTGGAGCTGCTGCTTGCGCGCCTTCGTTCGATCGCCGGGGAAGACAATGTGGGCTCACCCCAGCTCTCCGACAGCTACGTTGAAGATGCTTTTACCATGGCTCCGTTCCGGCCCAGTCACCTCCATCGATCCTGTCCCGAACCGCTTCCTTCGCGTCTTGCCATTCGCATGTTCCGGCCTCCGCCGTCTGTGCGTGTGACCTGCCTGGACGGCCAGCCACGCTCGATGGTCTGGCAGCAATCCCGCCTGGTCATCGCATCCTGCGCCGGTCCGTGGTATTCGAGTGGGTCATGGTGGGATGGGCAGGCATGGGACCACGCTTTGTGGGACGTGGTGACAGCCGAGCCGGCACAAGCGCTGCGATTGCGACACGACCACGCCTCCCAAAGCTGGCATGTGGTGGGCCTCTATGACTGACCGTTACGTTGAGCTGCATGCACGTTCGGCGTTCAGCTTTCTTGAAGGCGCTTCAATGCCGGAGACCATGACGCAACAGGCCGCCAGCCTCGACCTTCCCGGGCTTGCCATCCTCGATCGCGACGGGCTGTACGGCTCTCCGCGTCTTTATACAACGGCGAAGAAGCTGGGCCTGCGTTCGCATATCGGAGCCGAAGTGTCGGTCGATGGATTTGGGCAGCAGATACAGCCTCCCGCGTGGCAGCCGCACACCATTCCAAGCCGCCCGGTACGCCTTTCGCTGCTTTGCAAGTCGCAGACCGGGTATCGCAATCTCGCCCTGCTCATCTCCGGCTACAAGCTTTCGCAGCGGACCAAAGGGGACGGTGTGGCCACGTTGCGCAAAGTTGAAGAGCACGCGGAGGGTCTGGTCTGCCTGACCGGAGGCGACGAAGGGCCGCTGGCTGCGGCGCTGGAACGCGGCGGCATGGATGAGGGCCGCAAGGTGCTCACACAGCTTGTCTGCACCTTTGGACCGAAGAACGTCTACGTCGAGCTGCAACGTCACGGCATCTGCGAACAGGAGGCGCGCAACCAGGCCGCAATCGCGCTGACGCGTGAGTTCCACCTTCCTCTGCTCGCCACCAACGGCGTCAGCATGGCCACCGAGTTCGAGCGCGAGATCCTGGATGTGTTCACCAGTATCCGGCACGGCTGTTCGCTCGACGACGCCGGCCGGTTGCTCCAGCAGAACGGCAAACGGCACCTGCGGTCCGCAGAGCAGATGCGTACCCTCTTTCGCGATGTCCCCGAGGCAATCGCCGCGACCGGCGAGCTTTCCGACCGGCTGACCTTCCAGATGAAGGACATGGGCTATGAGTTCCCTCGCTACCCAGTGCCGGAGGGCGACGACATGGACAGCTTTCTGCGCAAGCGCACTTTTGAGGGTGTAGCCCGGCGCTATGGAGTGAAAGCCAGCGCAAAGCTCCGGGCCGGCGCGGACAAGCAGGTCGAGACGGAGCTGGCCCTAATCGCAAAGCTGGGCCTGGCCGGCTACTTCCTGATTGTCTGGGACATCGTCGAGTTTTGCCGCAAACACGGCATCCTCGTGCAGGGACGGGGCTCCGCGGCCAACTCCGCCGTCTGCTACTCGCTTGGCATCACCGCGGTCGATCCGGTGGGGATGGAGCTGCTCTTCGAGCGCTTCCTCTCCGAGGTCCGTGGCGAGTGGCCCGACATCGACCTGGACCTGCCTTCGGAACACGACCGCGAACGGGCCATCCAGTACGTGTACACGCGCTACGGCCAGCTTGGCGCGGCCATGTGTGCCAACGTGATCACCTATCGCGGACGCTCCGCCGCACGGGAGGTCGGCAAGTCGCTCGGCTTTGATGCCGACATGCAGACCCGGCTTACCCGGCTGGTCGGTTCCTTTGAGTGGAAGGGGCCGACCGACACCATGGAGCACCACTTCCGGCAGGCCGGCTTCGATCTCCACCATCCTCGCATTGCCAAGTACCTGGAGCTTTCCATCCGCATGCTCGATCTGCCGCGGCATCTGGGCCAGCACTCGGGAGGCATGATCATTGCGCAGGGCCAGCTTGCCTCTGTCGTTCCCATTGAACCCGCTTCGATGCCGGGCCGCAACGTCGTCCAGTGGGACAAGGAAGACTGCGCCGACATGGGCCTCATCAAGGTCGATCTGCTCGGGCTCGGCATGATGGCCGTGCTCAAGGACTGCACGGAGATGATTCCTCGCTATTACGGCAAGCAGGTCGATATTGCCCAGATTCCGCAAGACGATCCGAAGGTCTACGAGTCGCTGCGCCGGGCCGACACCATCGGCCTCTTCCAGGTGGAGAGCCGTGCGCAGATGGCATCGCTGCCCCGCAACAATCCCGAGAAATTCTACGATCTCGTCGTTCAGGTCGCGATCATTCGTCCCGGCCCCATCGTTGGGCAGATGATGAATCCCTACATGGAGCGCCGTAAGGATCGGCAGAAGGTCAACTATCCGCATCCTCTGCTCGAGCCGGTTTTGCGCCGCACCCTGGGCGTACCGCTCTTTCAGGAGCAGCTTTTGCGCATCGCCATGGTCATCGCCAACTTCACCGGAGGGGAAGCAGAAGAACTGCGCCGCGCCCTCGGCAGCCGCCGTTCCGCCGACAAGATGCGGGCGCTCGAGAGCAAACTCAGGGCCGGCATGGAGGCCAACGGCGTCGGTCTGAAAGCGCAGGAAGAGATCATCCTTGCGATCAGCTCGTTTGCGCTTTACGGCTTTCCGGAGTCGCACGCCGCGAGTTTCGCGCTGATCGCCTATGCGAGTGCCTGGCTGAAGTTCCACTACCTTCCCGTCTTTACGGCGGCGATTCTCAACAACCAGCCCATGGGCTTCTACTCGGCTGCCGTGCTGGTGAAGGATGCACAGCGCCACGGCTTGCGCATCAAGCCCGCAGATATTTTGCGCTCCGACTGGAACTGCATTCTGGAGCGCGAAGAGAACGACTCCTGGTCGCTTCGGCTCGGTTTGCGGTATGTGCGCGGTCTGCGTTCGACGGTTGCGGCGGAGATTGAGCGTAGCCGTGGCCTGCGGCCGTTCGGCTCCATTGAGGAACTTGTACGGCGTGTGCCGTCGCTTTCGCAAGCCGAACTCTCCACCCTTGCCGAAACGGGCGCGCTGAACTCACTTGGCGAAAAGGTTCATCGCCGCGATGCGCTCTGGCAGGTGGAGCGTGCCTGCCGTCAGGCCGGGCCGCTGCTCTCGGAGCTCGAGGGAGATGAGGAGCCGTTCTCTCCACTGCAGCCCATGAGCCCGGAAGAGCGCATGGTTGCCGACTACGCTGGAACCGGTGTGACCGTGGGACATCATCCTATGGCACATTGCCGTGCCCGGCTCCGGGAGCTGCAAGTCTTCCGGGCAGGCGATCTGAAGCTGGTGCGCCATGGGGTCAAGCTCCGTATCGCCGGACAGGTCATCGCCCGGCAGCGGCCCGGCACCGCTCATGGCTTCATCTTTCTTTCGCTGGAAGATGAAACCGGCATCGCCAACGCCATCGTCGATCCCGATCTTTACGAGGCCAACCGCTCCCTCGTCACCTACGCCAAATTCCTGTTAATCGAGGGCGTTCTCCAGAATATCGACAAGGTCATCCATCTCCGCGCGAACCACATCGAGGAGCTTACCGTTACCTCCGCACCCATGGAGTCCCACGACTTCCATTAGCAAGCAATAGCATCAGTTTTGTGAGCTAACGGAGAGCTAGCGAAACCGCCGGAGGGTCAGGACGGCTCCGCTGAAGACTCCTCCACCGGCGAGAACCATCAGGACGATGGCGCGACGGTAGGCGGATTGGACACGGGCGGGAGTGGAGCGCATCTGGTCCGCACACTGACTGCAACCTTGCGCGTGGCCGGTGCCCGTGACGAGTGCTGCCGTGAGGATGAGGCCAGAAACCATGCCCCGTACAGAGCCGATCATTGGCAGAAAGCGAGCAGGCTGAACAGGGCGAGCCAAAGAAGGCCCATCGAGTGCCAGTACCAGGCGGCGAGATCGACCAGGATCTGACGGTTCTCCAGCTGCTTTGAGGCAAAGAGGCCAATTAGCGCAGTGATAAGCGCCGCTACGCCAAGCAGCAGGTGCAGGCCGTGGACTCCGGTAATGAGGAAGAAGGAGTGGCTGCTCTGGCTGGAGTAGTAATGGACGCGCTGCGTGGCGAGCTGGTTCCAGGCGGCGAGTTGCCCGGCGACGAACAGGATGCCGAGCACAATGGTCGCGACAAGCCAGGGCGTGGTGCGGCGGGTAATGGGTTTGCCGAGGCCGAGCCACTCGTCCATGACGTGCATCTCGCGAAACATGTGGCGGCGCGCGACTTCCATGGTGAGCGAGCTGAGGAGGAGGACCGCGGTGTTGAGCCAAAGGATAGGCGGCAGAGCCGTCGGCAGCCACTCATTAATATAGTGGGCGTTGGCGTCGATGTGGCCGCTGCCTTGCGCGACGAAGAAGACGCTAACGATCGCGACGAAGAACATAAAGACGGCAGAGAGGCCGAAGAAAAGGCCGAGGCGGTAGCGATCTAAACGCTCGCGAGGTCCCGGACGTCCGCGCCGACGCTCATTCCAGTTGTCGGGATCACCTCCGCCACCAGTGCGTTTGTCGGTAGGTGGCCGTCTTCCTCCGCCATGGTCGCCGTCTTCAAGCTCGCGACCACGTTTTTCAGTACCTGAAGGTGTGACTGGGGGCGTGATAATTGCCGGCATTGCGATTCCCTCTGCGTAGCGTCCCGTGAAGACAGCTTACTCCGGATTTTCGTCCTGTGCCCACTGCGGCGTGAAGCCGTCTTCGGCGGCAGTGTGGAAGTAGTGGCAGGGTCCACGATGGACGGAAAAATGTTGGCCGGATGCGTTGTTCAGGGCATTGGATGGGGCCCACTCAAGGGTCGTTGCAGCCCAGGGATTGTCTTGGGCGAGGCGTCCGCGGCGCAGGCTGAGGGCCAGGTTGAGAAGAAAGAGCATCTGGCTGGCGGCGAGGACGAAGGCGGAGTAGGTGATGTGGCGCTGCATGGAAAGGGTGGGGGCGAGCAGGACTGCGGCGGCGTTGTGCAGGCCATCGGGCAGGCTGCTCGTGAACTGCGGGTATTGGCGGGGCGCGCCTTCGAGTCCTGCAATGTGCATGGGCAGAAAGGTCATATAGGCGGAGATGAGGGTGAGCCAGAAGTGCCAGCGGCCGAGAGACTCGTTCATGAGGCGGGCGGGGAGGCCGGCGGCGGAGGTCAGGAGAGGGAACCAGTAGTAGACAGCGGCGAAGAGGCCGAAGATGCCGGCCATGGCCATGATGAGGTGGAAGTGAGCTACCACGAAATAGGTATTGTGCAGATATTGATCGAGGATAGGCTGGGCTAGGATGGGTCCGGAAAGACCTCCGGCGATGAAGAGGGAGACGAAACCGAGGGCGAAGAGCATGGGCGTGGTGTAGGCGGGACGGGAGCGCCAGGTGGTGGCGAGCCAGCTGAAGACCTTGGCGGCGGAGGGCAGGGCAATGGCCATGGTGGAGATGGAGAAGGCGGTGCCGGCGAAGGGGTTGAGGCCGGCGACGAACATGTGGTGTCCCCAGACGAGGATGCCGAGGAAGCCGATGAGCAGGGTGGTGGCGATCATGACGCGGTAGCCGAAGATTTTACGGCGGCAGAAGTTGCCGAGCAGCATGGAGGTGAGGCCCATGCCGGGAAGAATGGCGATGTAGACCTCGGGGTGGCCGAAGAACCAGAAGAGATGGAGCCAGAGCAGCGGGCTGCCGTTGCCGGAGGTATGGAGGGTGCCGTTGACGAGGTCGCCGAGGGGGAGGAAGAAGCTGGTTCCGGCGTGGCGGTCGAGGAAGAGGAGGACAAGCGCGGCAAAAAGGACAGAGAAGGCGATGATGGTGAGTACGGCGGCGGTGAACCAGGCCCAGACCGTGAGGGGGAGCCGCTCCCACGTCATGCCCGGGCAGCGATGGGCGACGATGGTGGCGAGCAGGTTGATGGCGGTGAAGATGGAGGCCAGGCCGAAGAGGCCGAGCGAAGAGAGCCAGAGATCCATGCCGAGACCCTGGCCGGGGCCGGCGGAGGCGATGGCCGAAAGCGGGGGGTAGGCGGTCCATCCGGAGATGGCGGCGCCTCCTTCGACGAAGCTCGAGGAGATAAGGACAAGAAACGCAAGCAGATAGAGCCAGAAGCCAAGGGCGTTGAGCAGCGGAAAAGCCATGCGCCTGGCACCAATCTGGAGCGGAAGGATGAGGGAGCCAAAGCCGGCCTGCGGGGCGAGCGTCATGACGAAGAAGAGCATGAGGGTACCGTGCAGGGTGACGAGGGCAAGGTAGTCCTCAGGCTTGATAGGGCCGAAGAAGGGGAGCGTGCGCTCGGGCCAGATGAGATGGAGGCGCATGGCGAGTGACATGAGCGTGCCCACGGCGACGGCGGCGAGCGAGAGTAGAAGATAGCGGACGCCTAGGATGCGGTGGTCCGTGGTGAAGAGGGAACGAGAGCGGGTCGGACGCTGCGTGCTGATCGCTGGAGTCATGGAGTGGACGCCTTTTCCTGGCTGGCGCGCCAGGCGGCGAAGGCGTCGGGGGGCAGGATGCGGAGGTTGGCCGTCATGCGGAAGTGGCCGAGGCCGCAGAGTTGGGTGCAGAGGATGGCGTAGGTGCCGGGAGTGGTAGGGGTGAAGTGGATGTGGATGTCCTGGGCGTGGCCGGAGTTGGGGACGGCATTCTGTTTCAGGCGGAGGGCGGGAACGGCAAAGCCGTGGATAACGTCCTGGGCGTGGAGGCGGAGGTCGACTTCGCGATTGGCGGGGAGGACGAGCTCGGAGGTCACGAAATCGTCGCTGCCGCGCGGATCAGTGGGGTCGAGACCGAGGGGATTGCCTTCGCCGGGAGCAATAAGCTGTGGCCGGGTCCGGCCGAAGGCGGCGTCCTGGCCGGGGTAGCGGAAGTACCAGGCGAACTGCATGCCGGTGGCTTCGACCTGGAGAGCGGCAGGGTCAGGGCCGGTGTAGCGGGTGGCGGCCCAGAGGCGCTCGGCGCGAAGGGTAAGGAAAGTGAAGAGGAGGGTAAGAGCGGCGAGGGGAAGGTACTCGACAAGTGCCTGGGAACGCGGTTTTCCACCGGATTTCCGCTGAAGGAAAAGGCCAATTAAGCCGATGAGGTGAGCAGATGCGAGAAGCGCGAGGGCAATCCAGAGATTGAGATAGAGGTGGTGGTCAAGGGCGGGACCGTGGGCCGAGGCATCCGGGGGCAAGGGCCAGAGGAGCAGGCCTGCCAGCGGGATGGTCGGAACAGTCACATTTTCAGCATACGGCTTTAGTAGGCCGGGCAGCCTGTGGTCATGCGGGTGGCTGTCCAGCAGGTGGAAATGGACTTGGCGGCGGTGATGACCTGAAGGTTTTCCTGTCCACCGCTCGGGTCGAAGCCGGCGATCTGGGCGATGTTTGCCTTGGTATCGGCGAAGACGTCCGGGGCAAGGTCTAGTTGCGGCAGAGAGAGGATGACGCGGGCACGGAGGCTTGGGTCATCAGAGGAGAGATAGATGAGGAGGGTCTTGTTGAGGGATTGGGATTGGTTGGGCTTGGAGGCGATGGCATCGACCAGGTCGGAGCGGGAAGACGGGGTTCTGGTCGGAGCGGCGGAGGAAGTGGGAGATTGCGGCTGCAGTTGTTTCGTTGACAGGGCCGAGTTGGAGGAGATCGGAGACGACGACCTGGCCGAGGGTGCCGACCGCATCCTCTCGCTTCAGGTAGGCAAGCAGCGGCGGATAGATGGAGGCGGGTGGGTCCGAAGTAAAACCGCCGAGGACGATGGCGGCCTGGAGGCGGTTCGGCGGAAAATCGTCGGTGAGATGGGCGGCGATCGCGGGGATGGCAGGGGCAAGAACTCTGGCGATGTCGGGCTGGAAGGTGGCAGGACCGGTCGGGGTGGAAGCGACAGGTGCCGCTGCAGGTTCGGAGGGCTGCGTGGAGGAGGTTGCGGGGGAGGTGTGGACGGGAAGCGGTGCGGCGGTCTGGAGGCCCCCGAGGCTGGTCAGGACCAACTGGCGAACCGCGGAGTCCGGGTTCTCAAGAGCTTTGAGGATCAGTGGCAAAGCCTCCGTCAGAGCGGGAGGCGAGGGCAGAGGAACGATCGGATCAAAGCCGGTGATCTCTTCCGGTGTGGGCGAATGCCCCCTGGCTTCCCGTTGCAAAACCGCGTCAAGGCGCGAGGCCAGGGAGGAAGGTGGGTCCGTTGTCTGGGTCATTTGGGCAGTCAGTGCGGCGGCCGCCAGGAGAACCACGGCTGCAAAGGCGGACAGGCGCATGCTTAGAGGGACTCGACTGCAGCTGCTGGCGTAAGCGCTGCGTCGTGGTGCTCGGCGATCATCGCGAGGAAGAGTTGGTGGATGCGGGTGTCGGCGGAGAGCTCCGGGTGAAAGGTGGCGGCGAGGAGGTGGCCCTGGCGAATAAGAATAGGGGACGGGGCGCGCTGGTCGTCGGAGTGGGAGGCGCGGGTTGCGAGCGTTTCCACGTCGGGGCCGGTGCGCGTGATGCGGGGCGCGCGGATAAAGACCATTTCGAGGGGTCCGCCGGGGAGCTCGGTGGGGGTGATCAGGATGGTGGAGTCGAGTTGGCGGCCGTAGGCGTTGCGTTCGACGGTGATGTCGAGCGCGCCGAGCGAGGCCTGAGCGGGGTTGTGGACCTCCTTGGCCAGGAGGATGACACCGGCACAGGTGCCGAAGGTTGGGGTTTGGCGAACGAACTGGTAGAGGACGGCGAAGAAGCCGTCGCGCTCGAGGTGGCGAAGAAAGGTAGTAGATTCACCTCCGGGAAGGATGAGGCCGTCGAGGTCGTGGAGCTGATCGGGCCGCCGAATGAGCCGGATGTCGGCGCCGAGGCTGGTGAGAGCTTTGGCGTGGGCGTCGTAAGCACCCTGAAGGGCGAGGACGCCGACGACGGGTTTCGTATGGCTATGCAAGACACCTCCCCCTCCGCGAAAATCATGCAAACCGTTCATTCCATGAGACTTAGTTCTTTACTGTAAGACAGGAGCGTATCGTCAGAAATTGTTGCTGAGCGAGCTGAACTCTGCTGAGTCCGTAGGTTGATTATAGGTGGCCTGTCTCTCCCCCAAACGGGTGAGGGCCTCGGAATCAGAATTGAGTCGAAGCGAATTTTTTTTCGCCTTATCTTCGCCCAAGTGGATTGAAATAGCTTACCCTAACAAAGAAGTCAAGCTTGCAAGTAGGCATGTCAATCATGAACACACGCGGAAGTGTGCCACTAAAAAGAACAGCTTCGCATTAGTGTTATTCTTATGAATGGGACTGCCCAGCTCTTGTGTTACGGACAGTCCCACGGCGTGGTCGTGGGATGGATTGTCGGATTCAGCTCTCCGCATCGACGGGCTTGCCGGGGGTGCCAGGAGGTGCAAGAATCCTCCTTTCCAGAAAGGACGAAAGGCTGTGGTCGTTCAGTCACGAAAGACGAGGCAGAAAGACGCGATTCGTGCGGCGTTTCTCGGCGCGGATCGGCCGCTTTCTCCGGAGGAAGTGTTGCGCTACGCTCGAGAGCTGGTGGAAGGCGTCAGCATTGCTACCGTTTACCGGAATATCGGCACTTTGGTGGAAGAGAGCTGGCTAACCTCGATCGCTTTGCCTGGGGAAACCGCGCGCTATGAAGTCGCAGGTAAGGAGCACCACCATCACTTTCGCTGCAATCAATGTCGCAAGGTCTTCGAGATGCCCGGTTGCGGCGTTCAGTTCAAGCCGAACCTTCCCAAGGGTTTTCAGGTAACCGGTCATGAATTCTTCTTGTCTGGAAACTGCGCCGCCTGCCAGTAGAGTTAGGTCCGTCTTCCCCCTAACAAGAGTGGATTTTCGTTAGCGGTGGTAGAGTTGAAGTACCGCTTGCCTATGCTCTCTCCAGAGTTCTTCCCGAGCCTGGACCGAACGGATGCATGCCAATGAAGGTTGCTTCAACTTGCCGATGACCAAGCAGAATCAACACGCCAGCTTGCTTCCGACCCATCCTCTTTGGATGAGGCTGGTGGGGGTGTTTAGCTTCCTGCTGCTGCTAGTTGCGAGCTCTGCGCAGGCCAGTCATGTTCACGGGAACTGGCTGTCTCACACTGGTTCCCACGTTAGCTCGCCGGCTAATGCTGTCGTATCGCCGATAGAGGAGACAAGCTGCCCGCTTTGCATGGCGATGCATTCCGCTATGCCGACCGGCGTGCAGGCCTGCCAGGGGAGCTTGTCCGTAGTGAGCTGCCGTATTCCATCGCTGCCACAGCGGATGGCATGGCGCGTGCTGCAGTTCTCGCTGTTTGGCAGACCTCCTCCCGCAGCCTACCCTTCGTAGTTCTTTGTTCGATTGGTTTCGACTTTTGCGTGGCCGAAGTCAGGCACGTTGCGAAGTTAACCGAAACGTTCGACATGGATGCGCTTTCAGCATCGCGGAGTTAGAGGGCTAAGCCTTTGTCGTCTGAGCCCTTGCCAGACAGGAGTCATGCAATGGTAGGTTTTCGATTGAATCCCAGGAATACATTCTTTTTATCGTGCACCCTCGCGAGCGTCGTGACGACTGGCCCGGCAGTGGCACAGAGCACCTCCGGACTCGTGAATGGAACCGTCAGCGACCCGACCGGAGCCGTTGTGCCTGGAGCTACGGTTACGTTGGCGAATCCGGTAAGCGGCTACACCCGGACGGTCAAGGCGGACGGCGCAGGGCAGTTTCACTTCTACAATCTTCCATTCAATCCCTATCGCGTATCGGTGACGAGTTCGGCTTTCGCTCCGGCGGCCAAGGATATCGACGTAGAGTCTGCTTTGCCGATCAGTGTTCCGATTGCGTTACAGGTTCTTGGTTCCACTTCAAGTGTTACGGTTGAGGCCTCACCTGACCTGAATGAGGACGATCCTCACTTTCACACCGATATCGATCGCTCCACCATCGACACCCTGCCGGTCGAAACGCCGAGTTCTGAGCTGAGCTCCATTATTACCGAGCTCTCGCCGGGCGTTGCCGCCGATTCGAACGGCTTGCTGCACGGGCTCGGAGACCATAACGAGGTCTCGTTCTCCATCGACGGACAGCCCGTCACCGACCAACAGAGCAAAGTCTTCTCCAACCAGGTACCCGCCGCGGCCATCCAGTCGCTGGAAGTCATTGAAGGTGCGCCACCGGCCGAGTACGGCGACAAGACCAGCCTCGTCATCGTCGCGACCACCCGCTCCGGCCAGGGTGTGGAGAAGCTGACCGGCACGCTGCACGTCTCCTACGGCACCTTCGGCACCAGCAATGTGGGCATCGAGCTCGCCAAGGGTACGGAGAAGTTCGGCAACTTCTTCGCGGGCAACATACTGCAATCGGGCCGCTTTCTCGATGCGCCTGAGTTTATCGTCTACCACGACAAGGGGAACGAGGAGAATCTATTCGATCGCGTCGACTACCAGTTCGGCCCGGCCTCCACGCTGCACACCAACCTGCAGTACACCCGCTCCTGGTTTCAGACGCCCAACAGCTATGACACCGAGATCGGATTTGCCGCGGCCGGCACAACGCCTGGCTTGACCGATCAGCGCTCCAAGATCCAGACCTTTGACATCGCGCCCACCTACACGAAAGTATTGAGCGCTGCCGCGGTATTCAACTTCGGACCGTATGTACGTCAGGATCTTTACGCTTATTACCCGAGCAACAACCCGCTTGCCGACCTCGGACCCATCCAGCAGGAGTCGGTCGCACAGCAGCGTTCGCTGACCAACACCGGTGCCCATGCCGATGTGTCTTATGTGCGCGGCCGTAACAACTTCAAGCTGGGCGGCGTGTATGAGCAGACCTTCCTGCGCGAGAACGATCAGGTGGGCATCGTCGATGCGACGCTCAATGCTCTCTGTTTCGACAACAACGGCAACCCGGTCACCTCACCGAATCAGTGCAGCGCCGGTGCCTATTCGACCAATCCCAACTTTAACCCGATCCTTGCGCCCTATGATCTGACGTCCGGAGGCACCTACTACGCCTACCATGGCCAGACGGATGTCAAGCAACTCGCGCTCTACGGGGAAGATAATCTGAAGGCCGGTAACTGGCTCTTCAATCTTGGCATTCGTGGAGACTTTTACAATGGCCTGGCAATCCAGCGGCAGGCCGAACCACGTGTCGGACTCTCCTACAGTATTAAGCGGACCGGCACCGTGCTCCGTGCCTCCTACGCCCGTACGCAGGAGACGCCCTTCAACGAGAACCTGGTGCTTTCCAGCCAAGGCTGTCTCAATCCGGTCATTCAGGCCATCTTCCTGACGCTGGGGCCCTGCACTCCCGCTCCGTTCAACCCAGGCTTCCGCAACGAAATCCATGCGGGGCTTTCGCAAAGTATCTCGCGCCACTTTGTGCTGAGCGGCGATTACATCACCAAATATACCCACAACGCCTATGACTTCAGCGTGCTGGGTGCAACGCCCATCACCTTCCCTATCGAGTGGCACAACTCAAAGATTCCCGGCTTTACGCTCGCCGGCACGCTTACTGAGGTGCGTGGCCTTACCGCGCGCGTGACCATGTCGTCGGTTGCCGCACGGTTCTTCAATCCGCAGATTGGGGGCGTGGGCGCGTCGGTCGGAGCGCCGGGTGGCTACCCCTTCCGTATTGACCACGACGAAAGATTTAACCAAACGACGCACCTGCAGTACAAACTGCCTTTCCGCAAGAGCGCCTACTACTCCTTCAACTGGAAGTTCGACAGCGGCCTGGTCGCCGGTTCCGCTCCCTGTTACAACGTGACCGATCCGAACAGCGCCTGCGCGGGCTTTTCCTTCAATGCCAACGGCACACCGTTCGTTTTAAACGGCAAGCCCGAGATCAATCTGAGCGGCCTGACCTACGACGAGCAGTTCACTGCCGGGTTGGTCTGCGATGGAGTAAAGGCAACCGTCACCTCCGGCTTCAGCCAGTGTGACGCCGCCGTGCTGACGTCAAAGTTGATCAATATTCCTCCTCCGGGCGTTGAAGACGACGATCATCATCCGCAGCGTATCGCAAACCGCAACCTCTTCGACATGGAGCTTGGGGACAACAACATCAAGCACTTCGGCAGTGGTGACCGCTATCAACTCGCGGCACGTGTCACCGCAATCAACGTAGCCAACAAGTACGCACTGTACAACTTTCTATCGACCTTCTCGGGAACACACTACGTTTCACCCAGAACGTTGACAGGCGAGATTGCCTTGCACTTCTAACGGCGATGAAGGTAGGAGCTGCGCTCAATCCTTGTTAGGGTTGAGCGCGACTTTTTTGCTCCTAGGAGAGCCGCGGCCTGTTCCCTACGAAGTGTCTTTGTGTCGCGCTGGAAGAGGGGCCGTAAGACAATTCCGGAAGGGCAGGTACGCTGCTTCCCTCGCCCTGAGCAAACCAGTTGCAGTTTCTAAAGGTTCTTTATTTACTCTCGCTTTCTCGTGTGGCAGCGTGAGAGACTCGAAACGTCGAGAGCCGCATGTCGATATCTCAGATTATGACTGTCCAGAATGCACCCTCGCGCCCGTCCCATTTACGGCAAGCCAATGCGCGCGGTCTCTTGTATCTGTTACGCAAGAACAATCCGTGCTCGAAGGCGGATCTGGTCCGGCTTTCCGGGCTGAGCGCGCCGACTGTCTCGAGTGGCATTTCGCACCTAGAAGGTCTTGGCCTGGTGGAGTCGATGGGTGAGGGTGAATCAAGCGGAGGACGGCCTCCGGGGATGCTTCGGTTTAACGCACACTATGGATACGTGGTCGCTGCGGACATCGGCGGTACCCGCCTGCGCATGATGCTGGCCGATCTGAACGGCGACGTGGTTACGCAGTGGTCGACCGTGTTGCCCAAAGCGCAGAAAACACCGGCTGGGGTCTGCACGTTGATCCAACAAGGCATTGGCTTCATGTGCGAGCAGAGTGGCATTGCGAGGGCCAGACTGCTTCATATCACTGCTGGCGCGCCCGGCATCACCAATGTCGAAACTGGCGTGGTGATCTCAGCGCCCAATCTGCGCGCCTGGCAGGATGTTTCCCTGCGAGATTTGCTACATAGGGAGACGAAGCTTCCGGTGATCGTTGAAAACGATACCAACCTCGCCGCCGTGGGGGAGCATCGTCAGGGTGCGGCTATCAACGTTGAAAACTTTGTTTTCATCGCGATCGGCACGGGCGTAGGCGCGGGTATTTTTTTGCGTGGGCAGCTTCATCACGGTGCGCATTGGTGCGCCGGCGAGGTTGGATATTTCGGTGTCAGCGGACAGGCTCGCAGGCCGATGCAGGTTCGTCACACCGGCCAGCTCGAGCGCGTCATCGGAGGGGGCGGCATTGAGGCGCAGTGGCGCGGAGCGCTCGAGCGGAGGCCGTCTCCAGCCAACGCCAAGCTGCTGCGCCTGCGTGCCGACCAGGTCTTTGATCTGGCACGTGATGGCGATCCTGTGGCACGGGAGGTGGTTACTTACACAGCGGGCTTGCTGGCTGATGCCGTGGCCGACATCTCGCTGCTGCTGAATCCCGAACTGGTTGTTTTTGGCGGAGGCATCGGGTCGCATCCGGAGCTGTGCGCAGCCGCGCAGCGGAGGATGGAACGCCATGAGTTTGCGCAGCCGGAACTGCGGTCGAGCGCGCTTGGCACACGCGCGCAGCTTCTGGGCGCGGTGTCGCTTTCGATTGCCGCGACCACGGCGAACCTTGTCCCGTAAACGGCCAGCGCGTTTTGCGGCGGTCGATTCCCAATGCGTTCCTTTCTCTTTGACATAGCTCGAGTGCGTGGTATGCTCACCCCACAACTGCCGCTTCCTAAACAAGGTTTCCTAAGTGTCTGCCGTACCGCAGAAGCTGTGTGCGCCGTATAGCTCTGTCAGTTGCAGAGGATGCAAGAGGGGTCTGCCATGAAGAGTCGATTGCTGAGTCTGATGAAATGCGCTCCCCTGGCTGTGCTGTATGTAGGCGTTCTGCCGCCAGCGTTTGGTCAATCGCAGTCGATCAACGGAAGCATTCGCGGAGTGATTACAGATTCCTCGGGCGCGCCGATTGCAAGCGCCGACGTTGTGGTCAGGAACCTCGACACGGGCTACACGCGCACGGTTAAAGCCGACGCAGCGGGACTTTACCTTGCGCCGGCACTGCCCATCGGCCGGTACAGTATTACTTCCAGCAGCAGCGGCTTCGCTCCGCTGACCCAGTCCGGCGTCGAGCTTACCGCCGGCCGCGACGCCACAGTGGATGAACAGCTGACGGTCGGCTCGGTAGCGAGCGAGGTGCAGGTGACCGGCGACGCGCCTATCATCGATCCGGCACGCTTCGATCTTGGCCGTACCATCGATCAGGCCGAGACCCAGAACCTGCCGCTCACCTCGCGCAATCCCTACAATTACATCCTGTTTCAGCCTGGTGTGAGCGGCCATCCGAATCCGGAAAACGGCATTCCACGCACACTGAATACGAACGGACTTGTGGACCGGGTCAACTATCAGCTCGATGGCATGGTGGATACGGAGACGGATCGATACGGCCTGCGCCTGTTTGCAATCTCGGATGCTTATGTCAAAGAGATCAACACGATCTCGAACAGCTACGCGCCGGAGTTCGGTAACACGGCGGGCATCATCTTCAACAGCATCACCTACTCCGGCACCAATCAATTTCATGGTGAGGTGCAATACCTGTGGCGGCCAAAGGCGGCAAGTTCCTGCCCTATTCTGAACAACTGTAACCCGGGCGTTCCCGGCGGTGTGGTGAAGCCGAGCCTGCATGTGGACGATTTTGTTGGCAGGGTCGGCGGCCCGGTCGTGCATGACAAGTTTTTCTTTTTCGTCAGCTATGAGCATCTGAAGCGCGCCAATCCAACCGCGAACACCGTCACGCCGGCCAACCAGGCTCTGCTCGAGAACCTGGGCGAGAGTGCGTCGGACTTTAGCACCGCGGCGCAGGTGCAATATGCGCAGTGGGTGGATGTGCGCGGCGACTGGAGCATCAATAAGAAAAATCAATTCTTTGTGCGTTACAACTACTTCCGCAATCGCTATCCGTTCAACACGAACGTAGGCGGGCTCTTTGCCTTGAGCGCTGCCGCCGACTTTCAGGATCGTGCGCACATTATTGGCGCGCAGTTGGTGACTACGTTTTCGCCGGTCGTGCTGAATGAGTTTCGCGGGTCGTGGCCGTATCGCAACGAGCATCATGTGGCCGATCCGCTGACCGGGGCTGGTCCGGCAATCGTCATCAGCGGCATCGCTACTTTTGGCGGCTCGAATGGTGTCGGCGACAAGTTTCAGGAAAAGATTCCAAGCTTCAACGACAATGTAACGCTGATTAAAGGTGCCCATAGCCTGAAGTTCGGCGTGGGTCTGCAGAAAAACAACGACACCCAACTGCAGGACGTATACACGCAGTACACCTTTACCTCCATTCAGCAGTACGCGAATGCGAAGAACGGCACCACTCCGGCCGGCATGCCGCAGTATTCCAGCTTGAGTGCCAGCATCGGGACTCCGGGAGCGGGTTACCAATCTATTTTCTTCGACTTCTTCGGTCAGGACACCTGGCAGCTGCGCAAGAATCTACTGGTCACCTATGGCGTGCGTTACGACCAATACCGCGCCCCGACGCCGCCTGCAGGTGAGCCTTATCCGTTGACGCAGAACTTCCGCATTCCGCTGACGAACTTCGCTCCGCGAGTGGGGATCGCCTACTCGCCCAACCAGACGACGGTGGTTCGCCTGAACGCAGGAATGTTTTACGAGGCGACCCCGACCAATACCTGGTTCAATCCGCTCTACAACAATGGCGCGGTTGGAACTGGATCCTACATTGCGTCGATTGCCTGCACGACAAGTGCTACCAATCCGGCACCCTGCGTTCCCGCCTTTCCGAACTCTCCAACCAGTCTGCCGGCGGCGAGCATTCCCGCCCAAAGTATCTACGCGCTTACACCGCGCTTCAAGAATGAGTACACCTGGAATGCGAACGCGCAGGTTCAACAGCAGCTTGCGAAGAACGACTCGCTGACTCTCGGATATATCCTGACAAACGGGCGCAACCTGCAGTTTCTGCGCAACTCCAACCTGATTAATCCAATTAGTTTTCTGGCGGATGGCCGACCAGTATTTTCCACCGCCATCAACGCGAACACTCGTGCCCTTTCAAAGCTGAGCAACGGAAATGCCCTAAACAATATTACGCTGGAAGATATTGGGTCTAACTCATCCTATAACGCGCTTACCGCAACCTATGATCACCGTTTCTCCGCTGGCTTGACGACAAGTGCCTCCTACACCTGGTCGCACTCTATTTCAAACACGCCGGAGGCCAACACATACGAGTTCAGTACACCGGTAGAAGATACGACTGATCCCTTGCGCGATCGCGGAAACAGCAGCGTCAACCGGCCAAATGCATTTACTGCAAGCGTGATCTATCAACCCGACACTCACGCTGAAAATAAGTATGTCAATGGCGCACTGCACGGGAACGAACTTGGCCTATTGGTGAATGCCAGCTCCGGCGATGAGCAGAGTATTACGACGGCGACGAAGCTTAATGGCGACGCGATCGCGACCAGCCGTCCGCTGTTCGTCGGACGCAACACGGTGCGAACGCCTTCGATTTATCAGGCGGATCTACGCTTTACCCGTGCGTTGGGCACGTACTTTGATCGCGTGCAGCCGAAGCTTGTGGTGGAAGGAAACAACATCTTCAACCATTCGAACTTCACGTCGATCAATGCGGTCGCGACGACGAGTGCGGCTGGAGTCATTACGACGGCACCTACGTTTCTTCCTACCAGCACGGTTCTGGAAGCGCGTATTTTGCAGTTTGGTCTCAAGGTTGATTTCTAAGCAGATTCATCGCCGGAGTCTATATAGCCTGTGAACACTGAGGATTCCCTCACCGACGCGGACTTATCCTTTCCTGCTCCTATGTATCGCGATATGGTGCTGGCCCAGGTGTTTGCGGATGCCAAGAGATACTTTCTAGCACCGTTACTCGAGATCGAGTACGCCCACACACTGATGTTGGCGCGACAGGGTCTGATGCCGGCACAGGAGGCGGCGCAGTGCTTCCGTGCGCTCGATACGCTTGACCTGCAGGCTCTTCGACACACTCCGTACGATGGTACTTTTGAAGATCTCTTTTTCCTGATCGAGCACAAACTTGCCGAGGCCTGCGGAAGTGAAGTAGCGGGTAAGGTGCATACTGCGCGCAGTCGCAACGACATTGACCTGACCATGTATCGCATGGTTCTGCGCAGCTATCTACTCGATCTGCTGACGGCGCAACTGGCGCTTGCATTGCTGCTTGCGGACCTTGCCTGGACACACCGCGCTGCGTTGATGCCGGCCTACACGCACAACCAGCCCGCGCAGCCTACGACGCTGGGCCACTACCTGATGGCGATGGTCGAGGTTTTGCAGCGTGACGCCGAGCGGCTGATTGCTGCCTTTGGGCGAGTGAACTGCAGCCCGCTCGGCGCGTGCGCGATTACGACGACAGGCTTCCCGATCGATCGCTTCCTGACGGCGCGGCTGCTTGGCTTTGAGGGTCTCGTGGTGAATTCCTATGGCGCGATTGCGGCGGTGGATTATGTTTTGGAAAGCGCGTCTGTGCTTGCTGCCGGCATGGTCTCGCTGGGCCGCTTCGCCCAGGATCTGCTGCTTTGGTCGACTGCTGAAGTCAACTTTCTGCGTCTCTCGGATGCGTACGTGCAGGTTTCAAGCATCATGCCGCAGAAACGTAATCCGGTTCCGCTGGAGCATGTGCGCGTGCTTGCGAGCAGGTCGCTGTTTGGAGCGCAGAGCATCTTCGGCTGCCTGCACAACACGCCTTTCGCCGACATGAACGATGCTGAAGACGATCTGCAACCGCTGGTGTACACGGCATTTGAAGACGGCATCCGCAGTCTGACGCTGCTAAGGGGCGCGCTGAGTCAGGCAGAGTTTCAGACGGATCGCATGGCGAGCGCGGCCGAGGCGAACTTCCTGACCGTTACCGAGCTTGCCGATACGCTGGTCCGTGTCACCGGCATCAGCTTTCACGCTGCGCATGGGCTGGTGAGCAATGCGGTGCGAGAGCTCACGGCCAGCGGCATCGGATTTGCAATGGAGGCCATGACGGCGATCATGGAACGCGATCTACCTTCGATGGCCGGCGGTGCGCGTCCGATTACGCGTGAACAGATTCGCACGGCCTTGACCGCGCGCAACTTCGTCGATGTGCGTAGCCTGATTGGGGGCCCGGCGCTTTCCGCGCTTGAGCCGGAGATCGTGAAGGCGAAGCAGCGGATTGAGGAGCACCAGCGCTGGCTGAGCGGAGTGCGCGCGACGCTTGAGCTGGTGCAGGAGCAGCTTTACCGGGAGGTGAAGACGTTGGTGGAAGACGAAGCGACGTAATCGAAGTTGCCGTTTCGCTTGAAGACGCTCGATGTTAGTGCCGAGGCCAGCACACCTGCCGATGGCACGAAGGAAGATCTGGCAGGTGGCTTGGAATGTGAACGCTTGAAGCACTTCAGATTTGAAGCGCTGCTACGCAAAGGCGAAGCTGTGATTTTTAAGGCGAACTTAAGGGCTCCCCGTGCATGACAGCAGATGTGCGGCATCGGGACGGCTTCAAAATTTAGAGAGCACTTGCGGGCATAGAGGTGAGGAGATGGTGGACGCGGAAGGAATCGAACCTTCAACCAGTCGATTAAGAGTCGAATGCTCTGCCAGTTGAGCTACGCGTCCGGGTGAATCGAGTGGAGGTACCCAGAGTCCAAATCAAGCGCATGCAGACTCGTTCGCTCAACCCCACTCTCAGCAGAATAGCATAGCTCGACTTAAGGCTATTAGCGCATATGCTTCAGCCGACAAAGTCGACTTTGGCTTCGACGGGGATGATGCCTCGCTCGTGGCCCATTGCGAGGATGCGGCGGATGGCTTCGCGGCCGTCGTCGCCGAAGTCGAGCGAGCGCTGGTTGACGTACATGCCGACGTAGCGGCTGGCGAGGTTGGGGTCGAGGTCGCGAGCGAACTGCATGGCGTAGGCGAGGGCTTCTTCGCGGTTGTCGAGGGCGTGCTGGATGGAGTCGCGTACGGCGTTGGCGACGATGTGCATGGTCTCGGGGCCGAGCGCGCGGCGAATCACGTTGCCGCCGAGGGGCAGCGGCAGGCCCGTCTCGCTATGCCACCACTGGCCGAGGTCGAGGATTTTGTGGAGGCCATCGTTGCCGTAGGTGAGCTGGCCCTCGTGGATGAGGAGGCCGGCGTCGAACTCGCCGGCGGCAACGGCGGGGATGATCTTGTCGAAGTCGACGGTGATGGTTTCGATCTCGGGGGCGAAGAGCTTGAGGGTGAGATAGGCGGTGGTGAGGGTTCCGGGTACGGCGATGCGGAGACCGCGGATCTCGTCCGGCGTGTAGCGGCGTGGGGCGACGATCATGGGGCCGTAGTTATCGCCCATACTTCCGCCCGAGGCCAGGATGCTGTAGCTGTCCTGCAGGTAGGGGTAGGCATGAAAGCTGATGGCGGTGACGTCGAAGAACGCCTCGTTCATGGCGCGGTGATTGAGGGTTTCGATGTCGGTGAGGGTGTGGACGAACTTGAAGCCGGAGACTCGGATTTTGTTGGTGGCGAGGCCATAGAACATGAAGGCGTCGTCGGAGTCGGGGCTGTGGGCGACCTGGATCTCTCGTGTTTCGGAACTCATGGTGTTGCTGTCCTTCTGGAAGCGGGTGCAAGCGAAACAGAACCGAAGGCCACCCGAGACAGGCGTGGCGGAAGAGGAGATGCTGCTGAGTGCCGGGTCAGGCGCGGCGCCAGCGGCGAAGCGAGGTAAAGATTCCTGCGGCGGCGAGAACCTTGACTGCCTGGCCGGGCAAGAAGGGCAGCAGGCCGAGCCGCAGCGCGACGCCCGGGGCGAGATGCAGCAGGCTGCCGAGCCAGAAGACGCCGGCGCCCATCAGCAGCATGCTTGCGGCCGCGGCAGCCAGCAGGTTGGCGTCGAAGCCGGCGGGGAGCCTGCGGCGCATCCAGCCCGCGGTAAAAGCGGCCAACGGGTAGGCGAAGAGGAAGCCGCCGGTGGGTCCGAGTAGCTGGGCGACGCCGCCGAGCCCGCCGGGGTTGAAGACAGGCAGGCCGAGCGCGCCTTCGAGCAGGTAAAGCATCATGGCGGCAAAAGCCGTTGCCGGGGCGAGCGTAAGGCCGACCAGGACCACGGCGAGGTCGCTAAGCGTGAAGGGCACGGGCGTGAACGGGATGCGGACCGAAGCGTGGGCGCAGAGCGCGACGAAGGCGCTGGCGGCGACGGCGAGCAGCATCTGGCCGGGAAGGGTTTCGGCCTGCAAACGCAGCGACGGCGTGGGAAGGGAAGCGGCGTTGCGGTGCGGCTCGGCTGTGTGCATCGGGGCACATCCTTTCAAAAATCACGACGGCTTCCAGCATATCAAGGCGCGGCGGCGTTTGTGCAGGAGCTGGAAGGCGGTTTGCGTGGAACGAAGCCGGCGGCCGGCAGGGTGACCGATGTGGTTCGCACGTTACCTTGGGGTGGAAGGGCAGGACTCTGCACTTGACTACGGGGCGCTTGCCCGTTTCACTAGAGAGCGATGAGTAGGTATGGAACTTCTACGCGGATGTTGGTTTGGCGGGACCGCCTCTACGGGCAGCGGCGCCGGCTGGCCACGGTGCTGGCGATTGCGCTGGCGGCCGCGGTGGGCTACCACGTGGTGTTTGGGCCGAACGGGCTGACGGTGTATGAGGCCAAGCGCGAAAGTGAGCGGTCCCTGACGCAGCAGCTGCAAGTGCTGAGCCGAGAGAATGAGTCGCTCAAAGGGCATGTGGAGCGGCTGGAGTCGGATCCGGGGGCGATCGAGCACCAGGCGCGTGAGGAACTGCACTACACCCGGCCGGGTGAGGTGATTGTTACGATGCCGGTGGAGCCTGCGGCCTCGACAAACCCTGCGGCGCCGCATTGATTCCGGTGGCGCGGGCAGGAGCAGGAGATGTCGCGTAATCTTCTGAGCCGTACACCTCCGAAGGCCGATCACCGTATTCCGTACGGGGCGGATGCGTCCCAGTTTGGGGACCTCTGGCTCCCGGGGGGTGATGCGGGAGGCAAGGCTCCGGTGCTGATGTTTTTGCATGGAGGCTGGTGGCGCGCGGAGTTCGGCCTGGAGTACGGCAGTCATCTTTGCGCGGCGTTGAAGCGCGAGGGGATCGCCTGCTGGTCGCTCGAATACCGGCGCGTGGGCCAGGCGGGCGGAGGATGGCCGGGAACGTTTGAGGATGTTGCGTTCGGTTACGGGTTTCTGCGCGTCCTGGCGGGAATGTACCCGCTCGATCTTGGCCGGGTGGTGGTGGCGGGACACTCGGCGGGCGGACACCTGGCGTTCTGGTTGGCGGGCCGGCGACATCTGCCGAAGGATGGACCGTTGCGGCCTCCGGAGAAGATGCTTCCGATGTGTGGGGTCGTGGGACTGGCGGCGGTCGTCGATCTGCGGATGACGCTCGATCTGGCAGAGGGGAGGTTCGCGCTGGACCGGCACCAGGTGTTGGATTTTATGCGGGCGACGCCGGCGCAGGCACCGGAGCGCTATCGGGCGGCGAACCCGGGAGATCTGCTTCCACTCAATGTGCCGCAGGTGCTGCTGCAGGGAAGCGTGGATGGACAGATTCCGCCGCAACTGCCGGAGCGTTGGACCGCGCGCGGGCATCGGATGGGGGAGACGGTGGCGTTTGAGCGGATTGCCGGCGCGGATCACTTCGACGTGGTCGATCCGGAGTCGAAGGCCTGGCCACAGGTGCGGGATGCGATCAAGCGACTGCTGCTGTAGAAGAAGGAGCGGGGATGATTTTTGCAGTGGCTGAGACGAAGCCGAAGACGATCTACAACCTGTTGATTGGGCTGGTGGCGCCGCGGCCGATCGCCCTGGTGACAAGCATGAACGAGGAGGGCCGGCTCAACGCCGCGCCGTACAGCGCCTACAACTATCTCTGCACAGACCCGCCGATTGTGGGTCTGGGCGTGACGGACAGGCCCGGGGATGGGTTTGTTCCCAAGGACACGGCGCGGAACATCCGGCGCGGCGGGGAGTTTGTGGTGAATGTGGTGACCGAGGACCTTCTGCAGCCGATGAATGTGTGTGCGACGGACTTCCCGGCAGAGGTGGACGAGCTCGAGATGGCGGGACTGACGACCGTGCCGTCGAGCCAGGTGAAGGTCCCGCGCATCCGTCAGGCGCACGCGGCGCTTGAGTGCGTGGAGCATACGACCCTCGAGATTGGGAGGTCGAGGATCATTCTGGGACGGGTCGTGGCGATGTACGTGGACGATCTGTTCGTGGATCCGGCGGGGCCGTATATCAAGTCCGAGGAGCTGCACGCGGTCGGACGGATGAATGGGCTAGGAGCGTATGTCAAGACGCGGGACGCGTTTGTGACGGTCCCGCGAATCTCGTATGCGGATTGGTTGAAGGGCAAGCGGTAGGGGGGGCTAGTCGATCTCGATGTCCCCGGAGCCGGTGCGAGCCTCGAGTGCAGGGCCTCCGCCGTTCATGGGAGCGCTGACGTGATGATGGTCCGACGCGGCAAGGCCTGCCACGTGGATGGAGCCTGAGCCGGTGGATGCATCGACGTTGAGGTGGGCGTCGTGGCCGAGATGAGCGCGGATGGAGCCTGAGCCGCTCTGGAGTCTTGAACTCCCGGTGATCTGGCCGTTGGCTTCGATATCGCCGGAACCGGTATGAGCGGTGAGCGCGCCGGAGAGCCCGTTGATATGGATGGATCCGGAGCCGGTCTGGGCCTTGACCTCGCCTGACGCGACTTGCTGAAGCTCAATGTCGCCGGAGCCTGTATGCAGGTCGGCGGGGCCGGCGATGCCGTGGGCGCGGATGGACCCGGAGCCGGTGTCGGCTTTGAGGAAGCGTCCGAGATTGTCGATCTCGAGGTCGCCGGCGCCGGTGTGAAGGTTGAGCGCAACGGATTTCGGCGCGGAGATCTCGTAGTCGATGTTGATGTTGTTGTAGAGGTTTCGGGCCTCGCCGTTGAGATCGCCGATGCGGACGGTGTTGCCGCTCTGCTGGATGGGCGGGTTGCGTGAGATCTGGCGGATGCGCTCTTCGATGTCGCCTCCCGCGTTCCAACCAGCGTGCAGGTGAGCCTTGATGTGGATGCTGTTGTCCGATCCGGGAAAGACGTGGATCTTTCCGGAACCTTCCGAGACGAAAAGTTCGCTTGAGGCGGATACGCTGAGAGTGCGGTCAAAATCCTGGCTATGCGCCGCGACGGCGAGCGGGAGGACGGCAAAGAGGCTGGCAAGGTAAGTTCGAACGAACATAAGGCTCCTTTACGATTGCGGCTGCAAAGTTGGGCTGGTTCAAAGGTGAGAACCAGCTTGGACAAGGCTCACGTGCTACTACGGAGAGAGCTGCCGGACGGTTCCATTGAACGGCCAACATCGGTCTAGCTCGGTCGCGGACTGCGGGGTGCGCGAGAGCACCGCGACGGCACGAGCACGTGCGTGGAAAAGCGGGCGAGCAAGGTGCCGACCTGTCTCGAGCTCTCCGGGAATGACATTGCGCATGCGAATAGGGTACAGAGAGACCTCAGTTAGAGGCTAAAAAAAAGGCGTTGGCGAGAAGAAGGCTAGAGAAGAGCTTGGTTTTTGGACGACCGTAAGCACCCAGCCAACGCTGCGTTGCAGAAAGATCCTACCGGTCGGAGTGGCGCCGTCCAAAGCGCGTGACGGAAGGACAGGGAGATGAAGTCGCGGCAAACGGGGTCAACTCTGCCGCGGCAGAAGACCCAAGCCGTGTCGCCGTTTATCGAA
>CAXTQE010000012.1:0-7308 GCA_964246225.1 uncultured Acidobacteriaceae bacterium
CGCATGAGGTTCGCCCTCGTCAACCCGCGCTGGAGTTTTGAAGGGTCGACCTACTTCGGATGCACGGAGCCTCACTTTCCGCTCGAGTTGCTTTCCGCGCGCGAGATGCTGCGTGCTGCCGGGCAGGATGTTTTGCTGGTGGATGCCTGGATGGAAGACCTGACGCCGGACGAGGTCCGAGTGCGGCTTGAGGCGTTTGGTGAAGACTTTTTGGTGCTGCCGACTGCACCTTCGTATCTTTTCTGGCGTTGTCCTCAACCGGAGTTGCGTGTGCCGCGCGAATGGATCACCGCGCTCGATCGTCCTTCAAAGCGTGTGGTTATTGGGCCGCATGGTTCGGTGACGCCGCTCTCTACGCTGGATAAAACCGGAGCCGATATCGTCCTGCGAGGCGAGCCTGACCAGACGCTGCCACAGCTTGCAACACAGCCATGGGAGATGATTGCCGGCTGCTGCTGGCGGGATGCAAAGGGAGTGGTGCACATGACGCCGGGCCTGGGCGCAACTGATATGCGCGTGCTTGGCCCTCTGGATTACTCGGATTACCCGGTCGAGCGGCACACGCATCTGCACCATATCTTCCCCGGGAATGGTGCCGACCATCTGCATCATGGTGCTGAGGTTGAGTTTGCCCGCGGCTGTCCGTATGCGTGTACCTTCTGTAACAAGACTCTGTTTCGGAACAAATATCGTGAACGAAACCTCGGGGCTGTACTCACAGAGATTGATACGCTGCTGGCGCGCGGCGTGGACTATATCTACTTCATTGACGAAATCTTTGGTGTGGGTAAGCAGGTCAGGGACCTGCTGGAAGCGCTCGCGCAACGGCCGGTTTCAATCGGATTCCAGACGCGCATCGATCTTTGGGATGAAGCCTCAATCGACCTGCTGGCGCGCGCCCATTGCGTCAGTTTTGAGTGCGGCGTTGAGTCCATCACTGATGAAGGTCGAGATGCGATGAACAAGAACTGCCGGATCAGCACGGACCGAATCACGGAGCTCCTGGTTTATGCGAAGCAGCGAATTCCGTGGGTACAGGCCAACCTGATCAAGACACCGGAAGATGACCCAGCGTTGGTGGCGGCGTGGCAGGAGAGCTTGAAATCCCAGGGTGTGTGGGTGAGCGAGCCCGTACCGATGTTTCCTTTTCCGGGCAGTCCGGAATATGTAACCACTTTTGGCGCGCAGCCGGATGAGTCGGCTTGGGAGCGTGCGCACAGCTACTATCTTCAACTGTTCGCTGATAAAGGTTACAGCGATATTCAAGACCAGCAGCCGCTTTCGTTGCAGGAACTCGAAGGCGGCCGGCAGGTGGAGCTGGCATGCGCCTTCTGCTGACCACGGACACAGTTGGCGGCGTGTGGACGTTTACTCAGGAACTTTCGGCTGAACTGCTGCGGCGCGGTCACTCCGTAGCTTTGCTCAGCCTAGGCCGAGAGCCTTCTGCTTCGCAAGCGGAGGCCTGCAGGGAACTTCAGACCCGCTACGGTGAACGGTTTCGCTATGAGTCGTCGACGGCTCCTCTCGAGTGGATGGACGGCAACGAGCGTGCCTACAGCGAAGCAATCACACCGTTGCTTGCTCTGGCAGAAAGCTTCCAAGCGGACGTTGTGCACAGCAACCAGTTTTGTTTCGGCGATCTCCCGCTTCCGCTTCCCGTGGTGATCACTGCGCATAGCGATGTGCTGAGCTGGGCTGCGGCTTGCCGGCCGCACGGATTGGAGCCGAGTGCCTGGCTACGTCAATATCAATCGCTGGTGGAGTGTGGACTTCAGCGTGCAACCGCCGTGGTTGCGCCCACCCAATGGATGAGCGAGACGCTATGCCGGCATTACCCTCTTCCATCCGCGCCAAAAGTCATCCTGAACGGAAGAAATTTGCGTTTAATGCGCGATGGTTCAAAGCGGCCTCAGGCGGTCTCCGTTGGCCGGCTTTGGGATGAGGCGAAGAACCTTGCTTTGCTTACGGAGGTGGTTTCGCCGGTGCCCGTCCTGGTTGCCGGCGAACAACGATTCGAGAGCTCGAAACTCGTGGTGGACTCGCGGAATCTCACCTTTCTCGGAGCCCTTACGGAGCAGGAAGTTTTGGTTCTCTTTGAGGAGAGCAGCTTGTATGTCGCCCCTTCGCGTTACGAGCCGTTCGGGCTCGCACCGCTGGAAGCGGCGCAGTGCGGATGCGCTTTGCTGCTGAACGATCTGCCCTCGTTCCGGGAAATCTGGGGAGACGCCGCGCTGTATTTTCAAGACGCAAAGTCTCTCAGCCGTTTGCTCGCGACACTCTCTCCGCAGTCGATCCTGGAGGCGCAGCAGCGATCGCAGAAGCGAGCGCGTCAGCTCACGGCCACGCGCATGGCTGAGCAGTACGAGAGCCTCTACCGTGAGCTTTCAGACAAGTCCTTGGCGGTTTCGAGGGAGCTCGTTTCCTATGCGCACTAGGCTTCGGCTGGCTTACTTCGCGCACTCCTTCCGCTCCGACTGGAACAACGGCAACGCCCACTTTCTACGTGGACTGATGCGCGCTATGGTTGCGATGGGACATACAGTCAAGCTCCTCGAGCCCGCTTCCGATTGGTCGATCGAGAACTTACAGGCCGAAGCAGAAGGCGAACACGCGCTTAGGCAATTCGCTCAGACCTACCCTGATCTTCGCGTCGAAACGTATGCTTCTCAGGAGAGCGAGGGCCTACTCTGCGAGCACCTGCGGGAGAGTCTGCTAGATGCAGATATCGTCCTCCTGCATGAATGGAATCCACCCGCGCTGGCGCGGCTTTTACTCCGGTTGAGAGAGGAATTGAGCTTTCGATTACTCTTTCACGACACGCATCATCGTGCCTCTTCTTCACCCCAGCAGATGGAAGCGTTCGGTCTGGATCGCTTCGATGGCATTTTGGCTTTCGGCGAGGTTCTGCGCACGGTTTATCGTGATCGCTTCGGCCTTACTCGCGTGTGGACGCTTCATGAGGCTGCGGATGTTTCGGTGTTTTACCCGCAACCTGCCGAGGAGCGGGCCAACGATGTTGTGTGGATTGGCAATTGGGGCGACGAGGAACGATCTGCGGAGATTCAGCAGTTCCTTCTTCAGCCGGCAGCCAGTCTTGCAGGTGCCGGCCGATTCATGATCTACGGCGTCCGCTACCCTCCGGACGGTCTTGAAGCTCTGGCGCAGGCAGGCGTGCGCTATGGCGGCTACCTTCCCAATCTGCAGGCGCCTTCTATCTATGGCTCTTCGGGGCTGACGGTCCATATTCCGCGCCGGCAGTACAGTTCCGCGATGCCTGGTATTCCTACGATCCGGGTGTTTGAAGCGCTTGCCTGTGGCATTCCACTCGTGTCTGCGCCGTGGCGGGACTCTGAGCAGCTTTTCCGCAAGGGAGATTTTGTATTTGTAACAGACGGTGAACAAATGAAGCATGCTTTGCAGAATCTTCTTGACCATCCCGCGAAGGCGCATGATCAAGCGGCACGCGGGCTTGAAACTGTCCTCGCCCGGCACACCTGTGACCATCGTGCGCAGGAGCTCACTCAGATATGCCAGGAGCTTCTCGCATGAAGATCTTTGCGTTCGGCTCGAGCATCGTTTCTTCCTACTGGAACGGTGCGGCCACGTATTACCGCGGCTGTTACAAATACCTGGCGCGCATGGGGCACGAAATCACTTTTGCGGAGCCGGATGCTTACGGGCGCCAGCAGCACCGGGATTCTGATGACTTCTCCTATGTGCGCTCGCTCGTGTATCAGCCGGGAACGGATCTGGACGCGATGCTTGCTTTGGCTGCAGACGCCGATGTGGTGGTTAAGCATAGCGGCATCGGAGTGGATGATGAAACGCTCGAGCGCCGTGTGCTGGAGTTGCAGTCAGGGTGCGTGATTACGTACTGGGATGTGGATGCGCCCGCAACGTTGGCTCGCATGTATGGGAACAGTGACGATCCCTTTCGAACCTATATGCCGCGTTATGATGCGGTGCTGACCTATGGCGGCGGACCTTACTGCCGCGAGCATTTTCTGAAGTTCGGTGCGCGAGCGTACTTCAGTATGTACAACGGACTGGATCCTGAGACACACTTTCCTGTCGCTTCCGATCCTGAGTTGGCCTGCGACGTGGCGTTTCTTGGCAATCGGCTCCCTGATCGCGAGGCGCGCGTTGAAGAGCTCTTTCTGCATGCTGCGGAACTTGCTCCCAAAAGCCGCTTCCTGCTAGGCGGGGAGGGCTGGGGAGACAAGCCTATGCCGGCCAACGTACGGTATGTTGGACACGTGCCGACGTCCGATCACAACCGCGTGAACTGCTCTGCCGGTATGGTGATGAACATCAATCGAGCCTCCATGGCCGTGTCCGGATTTTCTCCGCCGACGCGCGTCTTCGAGGTAGCTGGCGCGGGTACATGTCTGCTCTGCGACGACTGGCCGGGCATCGACGATTGCTTTGAACCTGGCGCGGAGATCCTGGTGGTGAAGAACGCCCAGGATGTTGTAAATGCCTTAGCTGCGCATAACGACGAGGCCCGCCGAACGATCGGTGCGGCGTTTCATGCGCGAGCGCTGCGGGATCATACGTATGCTCAACGTGCCGTGCAGGCGGAGGCCGCGTTCCGGTCTTGCCTTGCAGCGCGTAAACCTGCACGGGGCTGCGCGACTGCATGAAGATTGTCGTATTCGGTTTGACGATCACTTCGTCGTGGGGCAATGGGCACGCGACCACGTATCGCTCGCTGTTGAAAGCTCTTGCACGCCGCGGGCACCGCATCACGTTTATCGAAAAAGATGTGGAGTGGTACCGCAGCAATCGGGATCTTCCAAAGCCTGATTTTTGCGTAATGCGCCTATACCAGAGCTGGCAGCAGGAGTCGAAGGCATTGCTCGCGGCGAGTTTAGATGCCGATGTAATTGTGGTTGGCTCTTACTTCCCGGATGCAATCGCCGCGACTCAGGCGCTGCTGAGCAGTGCTCGTTGTCCTATCCTGTTCTACGACATCGATACGCCGGTTACTCTGCACCAGCTTCGAACTTGCGGCAGCACCGACTATGTTACGGCCGCGCTCATTCCTCATTACGCCGCCTATCTTAGCTTTACGGGCGGGCCGGCGCTTCGGGAACTGGAAGAAAGTTTTGGTGCGCGCAAAGCGATCGCCTTCTACTGTTCAGTGGATCCGGAGCTGTATCAACCGGTGTCTGCGCGAGCCGAGTTTCTCTGCGATTTGAGCTATCTGGGAACCTATGCTGCGGACCGCCAGCCTAAGCTGATGCGTCTGCTTGATGATGCGGCAGCGCTGGTTCCGCAGCAAGGCTTTCTGGTCGCCGGGCCGCAGTATCCCGATCACGAGATCGCCTGGCAAAAGAATGTGCGACGCCTGATCCATGTGCCGCCACGGGATCATCCTGCGTTCTACTGTTCAAGCCGATTTACGTTGAATGTCACGCGAGACGACATGGTGGCCGCAGGGTATTCGCCTTCGGTGCGCTTGTTTGAAGCCTCGGCGTGTGGTGCGGCGATCCTGTCGGACGAGTGGTCCGGGCTTGAGGAATTTCTAACACCCGGTGAAGAGATCCTGGTGCCCAAGGATGCGGCCGAGGTTTCGCTGATACTGCAAGAGCTGGACGATGCGGAGCGCATGCGAATCGGACAGCGTGCGCGTGTGCGTGTGCTCGATGCGCATAGCTCGGAGCATCGCGCGATGCAGTTCGAGGAAGTCGTTTCAAGCCTGGGCTGAGCCAGATTCCATCAACTCCGCAAGACAGCCAAGGCACCACTCCGGCGCTTCCATCAGCAGATCCTGACGCGAGTAGATGCCGGTGGCTACCGCGATCACGGGAAGGCCGTTGGCATGGGCGGCGCGAATGTCTTCCGGCGTGTCGCCGACGACGCATACGGATGCCTGATCGCCAGCCAGCGTGCGGGCTTTCGCGAGGGCGCCTGCGAAGACATCGCGCCTGAACTCATAGGCATCGCTGTAGCCTCCGAAGTCGAAACACGGAAGCAGTCCGCAGTGCTCGAGCTTCGTCTGTCCGATTCGTTCGAGGTTTCCGGTGGCGACGCCGAGCACCGCCCCGCGGCGACGCAGGTGGGCCAGTACCTCGCGTACCTGCGGCAGTACCTGGATACACAGGTCTGCGGTGCGTTGCTGCACGAAGTCGCACATGAAGTGCCGTATTTCTGCGAGACGTGGCCGCCATTTTTCGTCTGGAACGTTGGCGATCTGGAAGGCGTCCCGCAGGATCCCCACATCTACGTTCCCGTGGGCGACAACGCCGTCCAGGTTTAGCGAACGCCCGGCGATCGCGGTCAGCGCTTCACAGAAGGCGAAGTAGTGGACGGCGTCGGTACACTGCATCAGGGTTCCGTCGATGTCAAAGAGATAGGCGTCGTACTCATCCCAACGGGTATTTGTAACAGTACTGTTTTGCAGGCTCATATGCCTCCTTCAAGCGCGAGAAGAACGGCATCCATGACGGGTTTCCACTCGCCTTCCTGGCGCTGGCGGAAGAGCCGCATGTGCGGGTACCACGGACTGTCATCGCGATTCTGCATCCAGCGCCAGTCTGCGGTCTGCTGTAGAAGGACCCATGCGGGCGTGCCCAGGGCACCGGCGAGATGGGCTGCGAGCGTATCTACCGTGATGACGAGATCGAGATTGGCGATGGTTGCTGCTAGCGCAAGCAGACCGTCTCCACAGACGGCCTGCGCGTTACGCATGCGGCTGGTATCTGCTTCGGCAGCTGGGGGTCCGCCTTGTAGATTCCAGAACTCAAATGCTTCGTTCTGCAGGAGCGGGTTCAGGGCTTCGAGTGGAATGGATCGCTCCGGATTCCACTCGCCGGCCGCCCAAACCAGCCCAATCCTAAGTGAGTCAGTGGAGCCCATTTTCGCTCCGGTTTCGCGCTTTCCCTTTGCCGGAAGTTCAAGATAGCGGGTGGCGATAGGAAGCTCGCCAAGCCTGGTTCGAAAGAGGTAAGGCAGCTGCATCACTTCTATCTGGACATCCCACGGCGGCATTGCGCGGGGTGCAATTTCACCCCAGGTCATCGCTTGGCTGACGCCCCGGAAACAGGTGGCAAGACCAAGTAGCCGTGGCGGCACCTCAAAGAGGACGGACGCTGCCTGCGCGTTCAAGCGAGAGGCGTACTGCAGCATCTGCATCGTGTCTCCCAAGCCGTGCAGGCAGCGGACGATCAAGCGCGCGCCGTGGATATCTTCGCCGTTCCAGAAGCGGTGCGGGTCAGGTGCATTGCGCGCGCGCAGGAGGTCGCTGGTGCGCCACGCGGAGTCGAAGTCCCCGGATAACATTGCCGTCATCCAGCGGCCTGCGTC
>CAXTQE010000012.1:7318-19783 GCA_964246225.1 uncultured Acidobacteriaceae bacterium
GCGCTTTATCGAAGGCTAGCGACGCATCGGCGAGCCTACGTTCCGTCAGCAGCGCCTCGGCCCGATGCAGCCAGGCTTCGGACTCGCTCATGGGCGAGTCGCGCCCGCGTTCGGATAAACGCAATGGGGGCCGGCGGGAGGTATTTCGAGCGAGCGCCAACGACAGACATAGACCTCATCTTCCGGCTGCGATTCGATGCGAAATCCACTTGAGCGCAGCATCGCCTCGGTACCGGCGCGGTTGGGCACCCACCAGTTGGTCTCATCGTGCGAATAGCGATGCTCGATGAAATGCATCTTGGGGAAACCCGGTTCCTCGAACGGCGCGGGAGCATTGAAGTCGTAGTCCTCTTCAATCGCCGTGATCGTACGGCTGCCGCGCTGCATGCTTTGAAACAGCAGCAGGTCCTTGGCTACATGCTCGTGGATCAGATCGAGCGCCAGGAGAGGATGACGCAGGTGATAGAACACGCCCATAAAGATGACCAGGTCGAACCGTTCCTGCAGCGCCCCCACATCCCACACGGCCATGCGTTCGAACTGGATGTCGAGGTCGGAGATCTCGGCGGCAAAGCGGGCCTGCCGGAGGTAGTGGTCGTCGGTATCAATGCCAAGCACGCGAGTTGCCCCGCGGCGCTTCATCTCGAGCGAGTAGAAGCCCGCGTTGCAGCCGATATCGAGCACGGTGAGGCCGGACATATCCGCAGGCAGGGAGGTGCGAAAGTGGGCGTACTTGACGGCCGGGTAGTCGCCGAGAAAGTGCTCCGGAGCCGTGCTAACACCGCCAAGTTCCATGTTGTGGAACCAGGGGCCAAGCTCCTCGATGCGCCGTTCCAGGGTGCGGCGTTCTTCTTCCGTGGCTAAGCTCACAGGCATGCTTCGTTCTCCCGTTCAAAGTGCGTTTCGAGCCAGCGCAGGGCGGCGCGGTAGCCGTGCAGCGTGCCTACATCGACGTAAGCCTCGCCGGCCTGAACACCGACGGCGCGTCCTCCCTCGGCGATCCAGGCGTTGACCAGCGTGCCCAGGTACTCATCTTTGCGCTCCGGCCGGCACCACAGCCGGTAGAGCTCCTGAAAGACATGCGCAGGCATGCGAATGCCTCCCCAGATCCAGTTGGACTGCGCATCCTTCTGCTTGACCACGATCTCCCGCACCGCTCCATCTGAGTCAATGAGAACCGCGTCGAAGAACTCGGGATGCTCGACGGGAAAGAGCAGGAACGACAGCACATCCGTCGGTAGTCTCGCATAGCCATCCTCGGGCGACCACACCGTGTCGGGCAGTCCGATGAGTACGGAGTCTTCCGCGTGAAGCAGAGGCAAAGCGCGAAAGAGCGCATCGCAAAGCCCGCCGGGACGCTGCTGCACGACGTAGGCGATCTCCGCGCCCCAGACGCGGGAGCCGTAGTACTCAAGGATGTCGGTCTTGCCAGGGGAGACGACGAAGCAGAGGCGGTCGGCGCCGCCACGAATCATGCGCTCGACAAGATACTCGCTCACCGCGCGCGGTCGTTCCTGGCCGTCTTCCATGCGGCTGCCGACGGGAAGAAGTTCTTTTGAAAACGCGAGCGGCTGGATACGGCTTCCCGCGCCCGCCGCTGGAATGATTCCCCAGACGCTCAGGCAGTCACCTCCAGCGCGGCGCTCTCTGCTGGATGAAGAACTGCCTCGCAGATTCGCTCGAGCTCCCGAACCCGGCAATCGCCAGTGTGCTCGGCAAGGGTGCGCTCGCGGGCAGCGGCGGCGATTCCTCGTAGCTCGCCGTCGGAAAGGGAGAGTGCCTGAACCACATCGTTGGCTGTGCTCACCTGCAGGATCTCTCGGCCAGGCTGGAAGAAGCTGTCCAGGCCTTCCCACGCGTCGCTGAGCAGGGGCACACCGCAGGCCCCGGCTTCGAAGAGGCGTCCGGAAGGGCAGAACCCATAGCGAGCCATGGCTGCCCGCGTGATGTTCAGAGTGGCGCGGCTTGAGCAAAAGAAAGCCGGATGCTGCGGAGGAGGGACGTGCCGTTTGAAAGCAATATTGGCCGCCCAGGGAAAGCTCTCCGGATATTGCGCGCCGCCGATGAGAAAGGCAGCATTTGGCATGCGCGCTGCAGGCTCAAGAAACAGCCTAGCCAGTCGCTCCTGCCGGTCCGCGGCGTAGGTTCCAAGATAAGACAGATCCGCCCGGTACTCCTCAAGGGACGCGACGGGATGATGGCTTTCGGGATCTACCGAGCCGTAGAGCGGCGCGACAAACTTGGCTCCGAGGCGGCTTCGCAGTTCTTCGAGCGCAAGCCCGCCCGTGTAGCTCAAAACGAGATCGAAAGCTCCAAGCCCGTTAGTGGGGAGATAGGCGACCTCGCTTCCGGTTTTAAGCGCATCCAGGGTGACCGGAGTGTCGAGATCGTAGAACGCTTTGATCCGTGCCTTGCTCTCGAGAATCCAATCGCAGGCAGCGGGACCATCCGGGCAGAAGCTGGTACAGATCGCCACATCGGCGCTGTCGAGGAGGTGCCGGGCCTCGGACTCGATCGAGGGAAGATCGTGGTAGAGCCGCAGGCTGCCTCCCACAGGCAGTGTGTCGAGATCCCGCTCATTGGCGTAGTAGGGTACGTCACGCTCATAAAACGTGACCCGGTGACCGCGGCGGAGCATCGCCTTGAGGAGAGAGCGCCAAAGAGTAGCGTGGCCGTTTCCCCAGGAAGAGGAGATGGTCAGGCCAAAGATAGCAAAGTGCAAGTCGTTCTCCAGCGCGCCACTCAGTGCGGCCGCTCAGGTGCCTTGGGAAATCAGATGATCGAGCGAACGTGGAAGATGTCCCCACGGGGGTTAGTCAGCCGCTTACCAGGCGCGCGAAAAGTTTGGGCCGGCCTTGGTGTCGTCGCGAAGCCGGGCGTCCACTCCGGCGCGGACTTCAATCAGACGCCCAAAGAGCCAGATGAGATCGGAAAGCCGGTTCAGGTAGGCAAGCACCTCGTTCGGAACCAACTCCTCCTCCACAGAGCTTTCGGCAAAGCGCACGACGAGACGCTCCGCACGTCGGCAGATGGTGCGCGCCACCTCGTAGGCGGCGGACTCGGCGTTGGCTCCGGGGAGCGACCAGTCGGAGAGAATGCCTTCGGTGGACTCAATCTCGTACACCAGCTGCGTCAGACGCTCGACGTCCTCGCGTTTCACGAACGGCTCTGCGCGCTGGGCCTCAGGCGGCGTGGACAAGGCGGCTCCCACACGGAAGAGCGTGCGTTGAATCTCTTCGGTCCAGGCCTTCACCTCGCCCAGGGAGCAAAGACTTCGGGCAAAGCCGAGTGCGGCGCCGAGTTCATCGATCGTGCCATAAGACTCAACGCGGAGATCAGCTTTCGACAGGCGAACGCCGCCAACAAGGCCTGTCATGCCGGAATCGCCGGTCTTGGTTGCAATCGAAGACATAGTCCTGGCTCCTGTCCAAAGTGGATAGATTGTCCTAGTGTATGCGTAGGACAGGAAGGATTTTTGACCAGGTGAAACTGCGTCTTCAAGGTACCCAGACGCCACAGGTCAGAACCGCGATCTCGACCAACTGGTTGGTAGCGCCGAAGCAGTCGCCTGAGACTCCGCCGAGCCGCCGCAGGTAAAACGCACCTGTGGTGAACACGAGCGAGAAGGTAAAGGCAATCGGCCAGCAAGCCTGCCAGCGAAGGGCCCCGCCAAGGATGAGCAGCATGGAAGCGGTGCCGAGCAGCAGGGTGAATGCCGGAACGCGTCCAGCGATGCGCGCGCCCTGGCCGCTGGCCGAGGCTGCAGGCAAGAGTGTGAGCGGCAGCGTCGACCAGCGCGCGAGGACCGACGCAGCGATAAGGAAGGGGATGGCTCGGCCGATAGGAAGAGCCGCAATCAGCAGGATGCGCCCAGTAAGCGAGAGCACCAGTGCGGCACCCCCAAAGCTGCCGATGCGACTGTCGCGAAGGATGGCGAAGGTTTTCTCTGGCGAGTGCTTCAGCCCGAATGCATCCGCGCAGTCGGCCAGGGCGTCCTCATGCAGAGCGCCGGTGAGGACGACCAGGAAAGCGACGGTGAAGGCAGCGGCAACGGTGCGCGGCAGGTGAGCCGCCAGCAAACGATGCAGCGCACCGGCGAGCGCACCGACCAGCAGACCGACAAGCGGGAACCAGGCCAGCGAACGCGCGAAGGTGCCCTCGGCAGATTGCGTGGACGGGACCGGGATGCGAGTAAGGAACTGCAGCGCAGCCAGGGGCGCAGAGAGCGCCTTCACGTGCCAGCCTCTGAGACCCCGGCTGAGGAGAACGTGGCCATCTCGCGGTAGAGGGCGAGCGCGGACTCGAGTACCGGCATTGCCAGCACGGCACCGGTTCCTTCGCCGAGGCGCATGCGCAGGTCCAGAAGAGGCTGCAGGCCGAGATACTCGAGAAGCACCCGGTGGCCTGGTTCCTGCGAGCAGTGCGCGCTGAAGAGCCACGGGCGCACAGCCGGCGCAAACGCAAGCGCGAAGGCCGCGGCGGCCGTGGAGATAAAGCCGTCGACGATTACGGCCGCGCCCCGGCTAGCGGAGCCGATCATGAAGCCAGTCATGGCGGCGATCTCGAGACCTCCCATGCACCGCAGCGCCTCGGCTGGAGTGGTCGCATGGGAGCCATGGAGTGTAAGTACCCGGTCCAGAACCTGGACCTTATGGTCGCGAGCGGCGTCGTCCAGGCCTGCGCCCTTCCCCGTGACCTCCTCGAGCGGACGCCCGGTCAGCCAAGCCGTCAGCAGGCTGGCCGCGGAGGTATTGCCGATACCCATCTCGCCCACCGCGATCAGGTTGTAGGCGCAGGCGGCATCCGCGCAGTCGAGTCCGAGTTCGAGCGCGGCGAGGAACTCCTGTTCGGACATTGCCGGCTGCTCGAGCATGTTGCGCGATCCAGCCCGGATGCGGCCGCGCGTCAGCTGTGCAGCTTCCGGCAGTTCGCCAGAGACGCCTGCGTCTACGATGTGTACGGCCGCTCCATGGAGACGGCCGAGCACGTTGATGGCTGCGCCACCGCTCAGGAAGTTCAGCACCATCTGCCGCGTGACCTCGGATGGGTAAGCGCTGACACCTTCGGCGGTGAGCCCGTGGTCGGCCGCGAAGACGTAAGCCGCTTTGTGCAGTTCGGTGACGCCGAGCGTATGCAGGCGGGCTGCCAGGTCTTCCAGCCTGCCGAGCGAGCCAAGCGGCTTGGTGAGGATGTTGAGGTGAGCGCGGGCCTCAGTCTCCTCGCGCGGGGTGGGTATGGCTCGGATGGCCGCAGCCATACGTTGCGAAGGTTGGGTGTCGGGCATGGAGATCCGGTGCTCCCGCTTCAGTCTGCCTGACGTTTCAGGGGCAAGGGAATTCCTGCAACCATGAGCACGACCTCATCCGCGAGGGAGGCCACTCGCTGGTTGATCTCGCCCAGGAGGTCACGGTAGCGCCTTCCCAGGGGGTAGGCCGGCACGATTCCGCTGCCAACCTCGTTTGAGACCAAGATGACATCGCAGGGAGGAGATTGAAGCGCGACGCAGAGGCGATCAAGTTCTGCCAGGGGATCTAGATCGTTGGCGGCGAGCAGATTTGCTGCATAGAGGGTGAGGCAGTCGATGATTGCGACGTCATGTTTTGACCCATCCTCCCGCAAGATGCCTGCCAGGTCGGTCGTCTGCTCTGCAGTGGTCCAATCCTGTGGCCGATCCTCGCGGTGACGGTCGATTTTCGCGATTATCTCATCGTCGCTACGGGTCGCGGTCGCAACGAACAGAACCTTTTCTCTTTGACCCACCCTTTGCTGCGCGTAGCGGCTTTTCCCGCTGCGGGCTCCTCCAAGGACCAGAAGAACGGAGTGAGGACCGAAGGTCATCGAGTCCTGGCAGCGGCAGGCACCTATCTGCTCGGCTGCTTCACCGCGCCATAACAGCGCGTCATAATGGTCGCGTGCAGGCGCTCTTCTACTTCAGGGGTGAAGTCGTGCAATTCCTGATTGCGATAGACATTGATCGTCTTGGTTGTCGAGTCGAGAACCACCTCGCAATGTTTGCACTCAGCGATGTGCCGTTGCACCTCGGCAAGCAGGTCCGGCGGCACGGTGCCGTCGAAGTAATCGGTCAGGCGAGCGAGAAAGTCTGTGCAGGTCATGCGGGTTGGCTCTCCTTTCGTTTGAAGTAGCGACTCAATCGCTCCCGAAGCTGAAGACGGGCGCGGAGCAGACGCGATTTGACCGCAGGAACGCTCAAACCAAGCGCCTCCGCGGTTTCTTCGGTCGAAAGGTTCTCAATGTCACGGAGCGTAAAAACAGTGCGAAAGCCAGGCGGTAGACCCTGGATGGTTTTGCGTAGGATCTCCCCAAGCTCGGACTGGTTGAACTCCTGCTCGGGATTGGGCCTCCACTCGGCAAAGTCGCGCGGAATGGAACCCTCTTCCGTATGGACGTCTTCGTCCATCGAAACGGTTTTTGACGTCTTGCGCTTACGCAGCCGCATAAGCGACTCGTTGACCGCAATACGGACCAGCCAGGTGGAAAATTTAGAGTTTCCCTGGAACTGCTCAAGCTTTTGGTAGGCCTTGAAGAAAACATCCTGGGTGATGTCTTCAGCATCTTCCCGATTTTGCGTGATGTGCTGGGCGACCCGAAAGATTTGCCGGTCGTACTGCCGAACGAGTTTTTCAAATGCAGCAGCATCGCCATCCTTGGCCCGCGCAACGAGTTCAATGTCGGGGTGGATCTCTACGGTTTCTGGGGATTGGATGGCTGGCATAAGCAAACGATGCTGCAACTTCGGAATGGCACGGGACGCGGTCGGGGGATTTCCCAAATCCAGTCTTGATAGTAAACGTCAATTGTGGCAGGGGCAACGCATAGAGCTCTCCCTGGCGGACGACGCGTCCCGTGCGTCTAATATCTATGTCAGTCCTCAGCCGTGTATCTCTTCTGATTCACGCTCGGAGTCGACTGCAGATTGCATCGCGCAGCAGCAGGGTGCCAGCTAAGATGAGCGGAAGGGTGTTTGCCCGGAGGGAGGGAAGGTTGCGCTTTCTGTATTTACATCGATCGCCTGCGCTGCTCTCCGTGGCGCTTTGGCTTGGCGCCTGCTCCGGCTTCGCCACGGCCGCGACCAAGCCGCTCAAGACGAAACCAACCAAGGCAGTCACCCGCTCGCTGACGGCGTCGCACAAGACCGTTGCTGTGTCGGCGAAGTCCGCGACGGGGAAGAAGCTCGCCAGCAAACGCACCAGCCACGCCGAATCCCGAACGACGGCAGCGGTGCGTGCCGCGGCCACTGAGCGAGTGGTTCGGCTGAACAGCGCCTTTGCAGCGACCTCGCAACTGCGACCCATGGCCCAGCAACTGGCTTCGACACGCTCCGCGGCAAGCTTTGCGGGAGTATCCAGCTATGCCTCGGGCCACCCGGGGGTTGGTGCGGCGACCGCTTACCTGGCGCTCGGGCATGCGTACGCGCTCGATCATCGCTACTCCGACGCGGTAGATGCTTACAAGCGAGCGGGCGGAACCGAAGATGCCCTGAGTGACTATTCGGACTTCCTGGCAGCGCAGGCCTTGATCGGTGCGGGGCGCTCCGCGGAGGCAGCACCGTTGCTCGACCATTTTTCCGATCGCCATCCGGACAGCGTCTTCGATGTGAGCGCGCCGCTGCTGCTGGCCAACGCGCTGGTGCAGCAGAAGGACGGGGCCGGGGCAGTCAGAGCGCTCGAGCCGCTGCTGGGAGCGCCGGCCGCCGACCACTCCGACTTCAAGCTTGCGCTCGCCCGTGCTTACCAGGCGTCCGGCGAGAGCGGGAAGGCGTCTGCGCTCTTCCGGTCGATCTATGTGAATCAGCCGCTCAGCTATGAGGCCGGCCAGGCACAGGTGCAGTTGAACGCATTGGGTACGCCGCCCAGCGCCGCCGAGCGCAAGCTGCATGCCGACCAGCTGTTCAACGCCAAGCGGTATAACGACGCGCTGAACGAGTACAACGCCGTCCGCGACGATGCAAGCCTGACTGAAGCCGACCGCGATGGCCTTGCGTTGTATACCGCCGTCTGCGACCTGAAGCTAAAGCGCCTGAGCCGCCACGACGCGGAAAAGCTTCCGACCACCGGGGACGATACCGCCGCGCTGAAGATGTATCTGCTCGCCGAGATCTCGCGGACGGAGAAAGATCGTGCCAGCCATGACGCGCTGATTGCCGACATGCTGAGCCGATACCCGCAAAGCCGTTGGCTCGAAGAAGCACTCTACTCCGGCGGCAACATGTATCTGCTGACGCATGACACCGACCAGGCAATCTACCACTACAAGCTGCTGGTCGAGCATTTTCCAAACAGTGTCTACGCTCCGTCGGCGCACTGGCGCGTTGCCTGGATGTACTACCGCCTGCGCCGTTATGCGGACTCCGCCAGGTGGATGGACGAGCAGATCGTTCACTATCCAGCCGGGGTTGAAGCCTCAAGCGCGCTTTATTGGCGGGGGCGCCTTCTTGAAGACGAGGAGCGCGACTTAGGACAGGCCGCGAACTATTACCGCACCCTGAATGCCAACTACACCAACTTCTACTACGGCAACCTGGCGCGGCAGCGACTGGCGATCATCTCTGCCCAGGCACCTGCGGTGGCTCCGGCCCCGGCGCTTGCCTCCGTCCGCAAGCTCAATGTGCCGGAGCTGATCGATGCGGTTCCGCAAAGCGATCCGCACGTGATCAAGGCCAAGCTGCTCGCCAACGCCGCGCTAAACGAGTACATCGGTCCGGAGATCGCTTTGGGAGCTGGTGCCGCACAGTGGGGTGCTCTCGCGCAGGCACAGATCTATGCTTCTTACGGTGAGTACACGCGCGCGTTGCAATCCATGAAACACTCCGGAATCTCCTTCTTCTCCATTCCGGCAAAAGAGGTGCCGACGGAGTATTGGAAGCTAATGTTCCCGCAGCCCTACTGGGGTGATCTGGTGTCGGATGCCGAGCGCAACGGCCTCGATCCTTATCTCGTAGCATCGCTCATTCGGCAAGAGTCCGAATTCAACGCTGGAGCGGTCAGCCCCGCACACGCCTACGGCCTTATGCAGCTGCTGCCTTCGGTAGGGAAGGAGAACGCGAAGCGAGAGGGTGTCAAGGGTTTTCAGGCGGGCGAGCTGTTGAATCCCTCCATGAATCTACAGCTCGGCACCCGCAATCTGCGGCAGGTGCTGGATCGATTTGGTGGGCAGCCGGAGTACGCGCTGGCGGCCTACAATGCCGGCGATGTTCCTGTCCGGCAGTGGATGGCGGCCGGCGAATATAAGGATCTTCCTGAGTTTGTCGAATCCATCCCCTACACGGAAACGCGCGAGTACGTGCAGGCCATCCTGCGCAATCGCGAGATGTATCGCATGCTGTACGCTCCTCAGGTAAGCCGCCTGCAGTAGCATGGAAGCTGGACGGCGGCCCACACCTTCGGCCCGGATGGTGAAATCGGCAGACACAGCGGACTTAAAATCCGCAGACCCTAATCGGTCGTGGGGGTTCAAGTCCCCCTCCGGGCACCAAAGACTTCAGTCAATGCCGTGTGGGATTGGTCGTCGAGCAACGAGATCGAAGACCAAAGCTCTCAGAGTAGCTGGTCCTTGGATGTATCCTGCAGGCTTGCTGTTCGAAGCTGGTGATCTCCCTTATAGAACTCCATACTGCTGCTTGAGTCGCTCCGTGTACAGGGAGGTCGCCTGTTCATAGAGTGGAGCATGAGCAGCATTTGGAATCTCTGTCCGCGCGGAGTCGATTGCGCAGCAGCGTTCGGTGAGATCGACTAACAGCTCGGGAAAGCCTTGATGTTTCTTCCATGCCCACATGGCCTGGATGGCGGAACCGACGCAGCCTGACTCTGCAGCTGTAGGTACCTGGATGACACTACCAGTCGCGTCGGCGATGAGTTGACGCCACCCTTGACTTCTTGCTCCACCGCCAATAAGTCGGATGTGTTCAGGCTTACGGTGTTCAAGGATGAGGTTAAGCCCCGCCAGCACACCATATGTCACACCCTCTACCGTCGCTCGAATCATATTTGCGGACGTTAGATTATTTGCCGTAAGTCCAAATAGACTGCCTTGTGCGTTGGGAAGATCAGGCGTGCGCTCACCATTGAGAAACGGAAGAAAGGTGATCCCCTCGGCTCCAGGACGTGTGGCTGCGAGCGCCTCCGAAATATAGGAAACGTCTCGGCTCACAACACCCAGCATGCTGGCCGTGACGTTGGTAGAGTTCATGGTGCAGACGAGAGGCAGCCATCCGCCGCTAGAGGAGCAGAATGGAGCGATGCGACCAAGTCGATCTCCCACCGGCTCTTCGCTGAAGGCGTAGACGGTCGAGGAGGTTCCCAGGCTGATGGTAACTACCCCTTCCCGCACGTTGCCGGTTCCAATGGCGCCCATCATGTTGTCTCCACCACCTGCTGAAACCAGGCATTCACGGGAGAGACCGAGAGCAGCCGCCGCCTCTGGACGAAGAGATCCTACAACGGCATCGGCAGCGATCAATGGGGGAAGAGCTCTGCGCAGAAAGCCGGTGCCACCGTCGATGGCTGCTAACGGTTGCTCCGCCCATATACGACGCCGAACATCGAAGTAGCCAGTTCCTGAAGCATCACCAAATTCCGCGGCAAGCGATCCGGTAAGCCAGTAGTTCAGGTATTCATGCGGCAGCAGAATATGGCGTACACGGGCAAAGTTCTCCGGCTCCTTCTGCTGCAGCCACAAGAGCTTCGAAATCGTATAGCCAGTCAAAGGCACGATTCCAAAGTTGTCGAAGCAGGGGAACGGCCCGCCGAGACGTTCAACCAACTCCGCATTCTGAGCTGAAGTTTCTGTGTCATTCCAAAGCTTCGACGCACGGATGCTTTGCATTTCCGCATCAAGAACGACCAGGCCGTGCTGCTGGCCGGAGATCCCAACGGCTTTCACGGCTCCCGCATCCACGTTCGCTTCGCCTAGCGCAGCCCTGACCGAAAGCACCATTGCATCGACCCACCACGATGGCTCCTGCTCTCTCGCACCATTGGGCTTCTCGATCAGGCGATGAGGAGCGTGACCATGGCCGTGGATCACGCCCGCCTCATCCATAAGGATTGCTTTCGTTCCCTGCGTACCGCAATCAACTCCCAGAAACATTCATCTTCTCCCGTGCAGAGACTGCTTCCGGCAGTTAGCCTTGAGCAACGCCATCCAGTAAGTCCAAGTCTCTTTCCGCAGTTGGAACTCTCAAGGTAAACGCCAGAACGGCCGCAACAAGATACATGAGGGCGAAGATCCACATGACTCCTCCAACACCTACCCTTGGAAGGAAAACCCCTGCGAGGGCCGGACCGAGCCAGATGCTGATTCCTGAGCCAAGGTTATAGATAGAGATTGCGGCGCCTCGCGATTCAGGAGCAAGCATCGCCATGATTGCCCCAAGCGGCACAAATCCAGCAAGAGCGGCACCATAAGCCATGGCTGCCAGCGCGACCAGGAGATAATTGGCCCCGAAGATATGTGGAATATAAAACAGTCCAAGCGATGTTACAGCGCAACCACAGGCCCCAACCACGGTGACAACGATGCGCCATCCAATCCTGTCGCCGACATAGCCCCAGATAAGATTAAAAATCACGTTTGTCGCGAACATGATACTTAGGATCTGTAGCCATTGTGGCAAAGTAAAGCCGACGGTATGTACGTAATAAATCGGCAGAAACAGGAGAAAGCCGAACTCAGAGGTGGTTGTGATGATAGCCACGATCCCGCCCAAACCTACTCTGGGCTTTCTCCACACGATGGACACACTAGATACAAGGACCGAGAACGGATGTTTTCCAGGATCTCTCACCCCTAACGTGCCATGAGCCTCCTGGACTCCAAGCAGAGCGATCAGGCCTCCGCCCGCAACAAAGATGGTGGATAACCAAAGAGACGGATAAGCTCCAAAATGGGGAACCGAGTAACTGGCAAAGAGGGCCCCGAGGGTTGGCAGACCTCCAGTTCTGGCAAACCAAAACCATCCCACGGCTGTTGCCATGTACCATTGCGGCGTCACCTTTGTAATCCAGACGAGGAAGCCAAAAGCGAAGAGCGGATAGCCCAACCCACGCAACATATAACAGGTCAGGATCACGGGGTAATTTGCGTGCGCCACGCCCGCCAGCAAGAACGGTATTTCAAAGCCAAGCCAAAGAAGCAGCCCCGCCCACATAACCTTTTTTGCGCCGAATAAATCCGACAACGTTCCGCTGAGCCACGCAGCAAGTGCCGCGGTCGCCCCGTAGAGACTGAAGACGAGCGCGATTTGAGATTCGCTGAAGTGCATGTCATACAGGAGCGGAGAAAGGTAGCCGGATTCAACGCCGTCGCCGATCATGAATAACAGCAGACCCAAATAGCCGATCATGAGTTCAGGGTGCATGCCTAGTTTCTTGCTCCACTGAGACGATGCGTTCACGGGATTATTTCCTTCCTGTATCTTTTTCTTCAGCTTATTCTCGCCCCAAGAAA
>CAXTQE010000012.1:19883-47644 GCA_964246225.1 uncultured Acidobacteriaceae bacterium
GGACCGGGCGTCGACAATATCCAGTTTCTGTCCTCGCTCATCCACTCCCTTTTTTAGATAGTGGATCCAACTTGCAACTACAAGGCTCAGCAGTTCCACCGAGCCACCTTTCTCCTCCAGTTCCACGATCGAAGGTAGAACCCACTTCGGCATCTTGGCCGATCCTTCGGAACAGATGCGGGTCACTTGATCCATGATGGTAGGGTTTGAAAATCGCTCGATGAGCACCTTCTTGTACTCGGCGATCGAGACACCTGGAATCATAGGAACAACCGGCGTCACCTCTTCCATGAACCGCTCAATAAACTTGGTAAAAAGAGGGTCCTGCATTACTTCATGAACATAGGTATATCCGGTAAGTGCACCTAGGTATCCCATGGCTAGATGGCTTGCGTTCAGCAGACGCATTTTCATTAGCTCATAAGGCGCGACATCGGTGACAAGCTGCGCTCCAACTCTTTCCCAAGCTGGCCTTCCGTTGCAAAAGGTATCTTCGACGACCCACTGGATGAAGGGCTCAGTCACAACCGGCCACGCATCGTCTACGCCGAAGAGCTCCTTGATGGAAGTCCGGTCTGCGTCCGTGGTGGCCGGGGTGATGCGATCGACCATGCTATTTGGGAAGGCGACATGGGCCGCAATCCACCGCTCCAGTTCAGGGTTCTGCAATCCAGCGAGCGCCAGCAAAACTTTTCTCACAACGTGCCCGTTCCCTTGCACGTTATCGCAGGACATCACCGTAAACGGTGCCAAACCGCGAGTGCGGCGGCGGTCGAGCGCAGCAGCAAGATAGCCCATCGAAGTCACGGGTTGGTCCTGGTGCCGGATGTCGTGCTGGATGTCGGGATGACCGGTCGTGAACTCGCCCGTCCCTTCGTCAATGAAGTAACCACCCTCGGTGATCGTAAGTGAGACGATCCTGGTTTGCGGGGAGGCCAGTTTCTCGATCGCCGCTTCACAGGATTCCGGCGCGTACACGTAGTCTGTCATTGAACCGATCACTCGAGCTTCCAGCTTCTGTGAGCTTCTCTCGACCACTGTGTAGAGATAGTCCTGTCCCTTGAGGGCATCTCTCATGCGAATGTCAGAGGGCAAGACCCCGAAGCCACACTCGCCCCATCTTTCCGTATCCGGGAAGTGCAGAAGATCATCCAGATATACAGCCTGATGCGCGCGATGGAACCCGCCAACGCCGATGTGGACGGTGCTCTGGACCAGAGCAGCTCGATCGTAGGCCGGTTGGCGAATGCTGGCTTTCAGCTTTACAAGATGTTCCTTTGACAGTTTGATTTCAGAACCAGTGCCACTCATTCAGTACAACCTTTCTTTAAAGCCCTAACATTGCCAAGGGCAAAACCAGAGTACAAAAGACGTGCTCCACTCCCGCCCACCTAAGCAGTAAGGTTTTGTGGCAAGCAAGGAGTCACTGTGTCAGGTCATTGTCAGCTTTGCTGTCATTTTAGGTCAAGCGTAAGCTAATCACACCGACGCGCGGAACCGCTCGAGACTCGTCAAGAGAACTGTGCGGAGGAACGTCCATGCGGTGTGCCAGCCAAGCCGTCCAAGCGTGTGACATGTTCACCAGAGTTTCTCTCTTGGAGGTAGCTTGCCTTTGTCGAGCAAGTTACACGATGCGGGGAAGCAAGTAAGATCCTCTGCCCTCCAAACTATCCAGCGGGCATCCTGATTCTATTTACAAGCCACCGACTTACTAACATGTTTGCCAAATGAATCTTACGATCCTGTGCCACTGTTCGATGGAAACACCGAGAAAGGGACAGGCATTGGGCCGGCAGCTTTTCGTTCGGTCTTAGACGCTCTGCGTGAGAAGCGTTCAGGAGCGGGGACGAAGTTGGGCGAGGAAGGCTTCTGCGGTGGGTGCGGCGTTGAGGACATCGGCGGCTGTGAGCCAGGCGCGACGGAGTTGGACGATGCCGTCCTGCATGTAGTCGAGCTCGTCGATGGCATGGGCGTCGGTGTTGATGCTGATCTTGCAGCCAAGTGACTTCGCGAGACGCATGTGGGCGTCCGAGAGGTCGGTGCGGGCGGGCGCGGCGTTGTGCTCGACGGCGACGCCCAGTTGGGCGGCACGCTTGAAGATGACTTCGAGGTCGATGGCGTAGGGGTCGCGTTTGAGCAGCTTGCGGCCGGTGGGGTGACCGAGGATGCGGACATACGGGTTCTCGATTGCCCGGAGCACGCGGGCGGTCATCACCTCGGCGGGCTGGTCGAAGCGGGAGTGGACGCTGGCGACGACGATGTCGAGCTGGGCGAGGGTGGAGTCTTCGAGATCGAGTTGGCCCTCGGCGAGAATGTCGACCTCGACGCCGGTGAAGATGTGGATGCGCCCGTCCATCTCCTGGTTGACGGCGCGGACACGTGCGGCGTGGGCGAGGGCGCGCGCATCGTCCATGCCGTTGGTCATGGCGAGGTTCTTGCTGTGGTCGGTGATGGCGATGTAGCGGCGGCCGCGGGCGAGGGCGGCTTCGGCCATGTCGCGAATGCTCATGGTGCCGTCGGTCTCGAAGGTGTGCATATGGACGTCGCCGTGAAGGTCGGCGAGGGTGATGAGCTGGGGCAACGTATGGGTAGCGGCAGCTTCGAGTTCGCCGCAGTTTTCGCGCAGCTCGGGAGGGATGTAGTCAAGGTCGAGTGCGTTATAGATGGCCTCTTCTGTCTCGGCGGCGACGATGACGTTGTCTTCCAGGCGAAGCAGCGCGTACTCGCTCAGGGTCATGCCGCGCTTGATGGCACGTTGCCGGAGGGCGACGTTGTGGTGCTTGGAGCCGGTGAAGTATTGGAGCGCGGCACCATAGCTGGCACGCGGCAAAAGGCGGACATCGACCTGGAGATTGTTGCGGAGGGTGAAGGTGACCTTGTTGGCTCCGCGCGCCATCAGTTTGTCGATCACAGGCAGGGTCGCAACGTGCTCGACAGCGGCGGCGACCACGTCGGGCTCGCAGGCCGGGCCGGTGGCGAGCAGGTCAAGATCGCCGACGGTTTCGCGTCCACGGCGGAGGGAGCCAGCCGGGGTGACCTCGTCGATTCCAGGAAATTCCCGGATGAGAGCGGCGATCCGCTCGGCGTGTTTGCGGGCGACGTCGATGCGGAAGCGGGAGGAGTTGCGGCGATGGTCCTCGATGCCCTTGAGGAGCTTGGTGACAAATTTTTCACCCATGCGGGGCAGGGTGTTGAGCTGGCCGGCTTTGGCGGCGGCTTCAAGCTCATCGATGTTGGCGACCTGGAGTGCGGACCAGACGAGCGCTACGGTTTTGGGACCCATGCCGGGCAGGCGGAGAAGCTCCAGCATGGTGGGGCGGTATTTGAGCAGAAGCTCGTCGCGCAACGGCATGGTGCCGGTGGAGACCAGGTCGCGGAGGCTGGCGGCCATGCCTTTGCCGATGCCGGCGATGGCGAGCAGAGCCTTGGGATCGGCTTCAGGCGTGGTGAGCGTGGCGATCTGGATGGTCTGTTGCTCGACAGCCTCGGCGGCTCGGCGATAGGAACGAATACGAAAGGGGTCGGCGCCGTCGATCTCAAGCAGAGCGGCAGTTTCATCGAGAAGACGAGCGAGGGTGAGGTTATCCATAAAGGGACGCAACGAAGCGTCCGCAAACATCGCGGACGCTTTCAGTATGACGGATAGACTGCTTTGGCTGCGGGCTAGAGAGCGCCTTTGAGGCGACCGACGTTGTCAGCCTGCGGTCCCTGGGTGCCCTGGATGATGTCGAACTCGACTTCGTCGCCTTCTTTGAGGGATTTGTAGCCGTCTGCCTGGATGGAGCTGTAGTGAACGAAGACGTCCGGCCCGCCGTCGCGACCAAGAAAACCGAACCCTTTTGCGTTGTTGAACCACTTTACCTGACCCTTGTACTGCGCCATCGACAACTCCCTTCACTCATCCACTACGACGTAAACGTAGACGCCGTGAACGCGCAGAACGCTGCACCAAGGTCCATGGGAGCGGGAAGATTTCCGTTGAAAAAAATATCTGTGTCGGCTAAGTGACGTAGGGTCAATGACATGCATGCCCTTCTTTATAGAGACGAAGCATGGTTGCGAGCGAAGAGCAGCACGGAAAGGATCGTCTTGCCATCGAGAATTTTGCCGGCGTGGATCTGGGCAAGAAGTTCAGAGAGAGGGACGGGATGAAGGGTGATCTTTTCGTCCTCCTCGGGCTGGGCGGTGCCGGGGCGGAGGTCTTCGGCGAGGAAGACCTGCATGGTCTCGGAGAGGAAGCCGGGGCTGGCGTAGTAGCGGACCAGGCGCGACCAGCGGCGGGCGCGGAAGCCAGTCTCTTCAATGAGCTCGCGTTTGGCGGCGGCGAGGGGGGCTTCGCCGGGTTCGATGCGGCCTGCGGGGAGCTCAAGCAGAAACTGTCCGGCGGCGTAACGATACTGGCGCTCGAGCAGGATGGAGGGGTCGTCGGGGTTCTCGCTCGCGTCCACGGCGAGGATGACGACGGAGCCGTTGTGGCGGATGACGTCGCGGGTGCTGGTGACGCCACCGGGCTCGGTGACCTTGTCGGTGACGACGGAGAAGACCTTGCCCTGGAAGCTGACTTTGGACTTAAGGACGGTGACTTTGGTTTTGGACGGGCTGGCGGTTGTTTTGGGTGGGAGATTGGCGATTTTCGGCATGGGGGTACGGTATCATTCTGCGTCGGGCCTGCGCGGGGCGGCATCCAACGACTGGCCCAAGAAAGAACCCATGAGCTCTGAGTGTTACCCGATGTCGGTGTTGCCCCATGTCTCCCAGTTGTATGGGGATTATCTGAGCATGCAGCAGATGGGCTCGTCGTTGGGAGGCTGGTATGGCGCGGAGCCGACGGGACCAGGATGGATGGGCCGGGACGTCGAAATTACTGATGCGGCTGGTCTGGCAGAGCTGCTGACCCGGCAGGCGATAGAGTTCGGGGCCGGCCCGCAGATCCTGGCGAACGTGGCGAAGCTTGGGCGAGGTGCGCGGGCCGTGGTGACCGGGCAGCAGGTGGGTCTGCTGGGTGGGCCGCTGCTGACGCTGTTCAAGGCGGCGACGGCGATTGCGCGAGCGAGTGAGTCGACGCGGGCAACGGGAGTCGAGCATGTGCCCGTGTTCTGGTGCGCAACCGAGGACCATGACCTGGCCGAGGTCGACCAGGTGGCTCTGCTGAGCAAGCGTACAGTCGAGACGCTGCGGCTGGGATTGGTCCGGACCGGCGGTGAGGTTGGAGGACTGCGGCTTGGCGACGAGGTTCGTGGGTTGGTCGAGCAGGCGAGTGAGCTGCTGGGCTATGCGCCGGTGTGCGCGCTGCTTGAAGAGTGTTACGCGCCGGAACGGACCCTCGGCGAGGCGTTCGCACGCCTGATTACCAGGCTATTTGCGGATCATGGGCTGATTGTGGTCGATGCCGCTGGCCGCGAGTTCCATGCGCGCGGGGCAGCAACGCTGCGTGCGGCGATCGAGCAGGCAGAGCAACTCGAGGCGGCACTGTTGGACCGAAGCAAGGCGCTCGAAGCTGCGGGATACCATGCGCAGGTGCTGGTCAAGCCGGGCGGGTCGTTGCTGTTTCTGCTGGACGAGTTGACCGGCGGACGGGTGGCGCTGCGCCGGACCGGGCCAGGCACATGGCGGGCCGGGACAAAGAACCATACGACGGCGGAGTTGCTGCACCTTCTTGACCATGCTCCCGAGCGCTTGAGCCCGAATGCGCTGCTGCGGCCCGTGTTTCAGGATACTTTGCTGCCCACTGCAGCCTATGTTGGCGGGCCGGCGGAGATTGCCTACTTTGCGCAGAGCGCGGTCCTCTACGAGCGCATCCTGGGTCGCATCACGCCAGTCTTGCCGCGCTTGTCTGGGACGGTCATTGAGCCGGCGATGGCCGCAGTGATGGCTAGGCATGAGGTCACGCTCGAGCAGATCTTTGCGGCCGGATCAGCGGAAGCGCTGGCGCAACGGCTGGGGGCGCGCGCGATGCCGATCGAGCAGAAGCGCCAGCTGGCCGCCGCTGGGAGTGCAATGGATGCGGAACTGAGCGCGTTGACCGGATATCTGGGCGCGGTGGATGAGAGCCTGGGTCGGTCAGCTTTGATTTCGGCGAATAAAATGCGCTACCAGATGAACCGCCTGCGGAGGATTGCGGCACGCTTCGAGGTGCAGAGGGACGCCAGTCTCGGCCGGCACGCCCAGGCACTTATGCTGCATCTCTTTCCGGGAGAGCATCCGCAGGAGCGAGTGCTCGCAGGGGTTTGGTTTTTAGCACAGGGTGGAGAGCGGTGGGTCGATCAGATCGTGACAGAAGCAGAGCAGATGTGTGTGGGGCACACGGTAATCCGGCTGGAGTCACAGGCACTTTAGCAGACGCCTGCGACCTCCAGCCGTATTGAGCTCATACCCTGATTATTCTATCTCTGGCTTGGTTGGCAGCTGGTCCTGGATTTTCTTCCATACCTCGTCGCTGGGTGCCTGTTCCGCTGGCTCGAAGAGCAGACGAGCCTGGGTAGCGATGTACTCAAGATCACGGATGAGCGCGGAGTAGTTTGGATCGTTCCGGAGAGCGGCGAGCGGGTCGTCTTCATCGTCCGAGACTGACCCGGCGAAAAGATTATGGAGATCGTCGGGTTTACCGTCGTAGAGCTCACCACCGGGTCCGTCGGGGCTTGAGGTTCCGTTGTTTGGATTGCGCTCGGAGTCGTTCATACGGACGCCTCCCTTTGGAGGACGAGCGGTGGAACACCCTGCGCCTGAAGTCTCAGCAGCTCGCGAAGTTTAAGGCGTGCCTTATGGAGCTGCGACTTGCTGTTGCCTGTGGAGCACTCGAGCATGGTGGCAATCTCGTTGTGTTCAAAGCCTTCGACGTCGTGCAGGACGAAGACCATGCGATAACCGGGAGGAAGGGAAGCAACGGCGCGCTCGAGGGCGACGCGGTCGACCGAACCGGCGAGCATAGGGTCGCGGCTGCCGAAGTCGCGCTTAGGTGCGTCTTCCTCAGACGGGCTGATGGTTTCTTCGAGCGAGACCAGGTTGAGGCCCTTTTTGCGCAGGTGCATCAGCACGAGGTTGACGGTGAGCCGATGCAGCCAAGTCGAGAAGGCGGACTCACCGCGGAAGCTGCCCAGCTTGCGGAACAGGTGCAGGAAGGCTTCCTGGGTCATATCTTCGGCTTCAGAGACGTTGCCGAGCATGCGCAGGCAAAGCGTGTACACGCGTCGCTTGTGCAGGGCATAAAGCTTGGAGAAGGCGTCTGGATCGCCATTCTTGGCGGCTTCAATGGCTTCCGCTTCTCCGGCGATCGGTGGGTTCCGCTTGAACAAGCCGGGATTCGGTTTTGCAGGAGTCATCAGGGGGCCTTGGGAGATCATCGGGGCTCGATTCCGTAGTGCATAGATTACTTGATTGCGCCGGTCCGTGTTCTTTCGGGCGTCGTCTCGGACCGAAGGGTCGCGCTCGTGTGGTTCTGCTTGCAGGTAACGTGTTTCCCTATGATACGGGTTTGCAATCCTGACTGAAAGTAGCGAATCGGAGCAAAGTTGTGGAGGCGACGAGATGTTCCCATTTTGGGAGCTTGCGGGTTTGTCCGTACCAATCTTTGCGGGCCGAGGAAGCGACCAAGAGGATGCTAGGAACCGATGAAACGAGCGTAGAGGGTGCGGGCGAGAACGGGGTCGGTGGTGCCCTGGATCAAGGCTCGGCCGTCGGGGAAGACGGTGATCGTCTGTTCGCCGCGGCGAAAGCGAAGCAGCAGGGAGTTGGAGCGGAGGTCGTAGATCTCGGGCTGGCGAGCGAGAGAGGCCTGGAGCGCGGGAAGATCGAGCGGGCGCTGATGCTCGTGGATCTGGACGGAGTTGCGTCCGCAGAGTGTGATGTGCGGGCGCGCGGTGCCGGCGAGGTGGTCGAAGCGGCGCTGGGCACAGACGCGGCAGTGGGGATCGGGCGCAGACGTGGAGATTTCCGAGCGCTCGTTGGTCCAGAGATCGCAGGCGAAGAGAGTGCGGCGGAGGAGCCCGGGCTGGCGGGTAAGCAGCTTGAGGGCCTCGGTGACCTGGAGCGAGGCGGCGAAGTTGACGGCCGAGGCGAGGATGCCGGCGGTGTCGCAGGTTTCGACGGCTCCGGTGGGCGGGGAAGGGAAGAGGCAGGCGAGGCAGGCGGTGGCCTGGTAGTTCTCCGGCGACTGGGCAGCAACGGGCAGGATGGTCATGGAGGCGGCATAGGCCCCGAGGGCGGCGGCGTAGATCCAGGGTTTGCCTTGTTCGACGGCGAAGTCGTTGAGCAGGTAGCGGGTTTCGAAGTTGTCGGTGCAGTCGAGCAGCAGGTCGGAGCCGGCGAGCAGGGCGTGGATGTTGGCGGGGACGAGGTCCGCGATCACTGGCTCGACGTGAATGGAGGAGTTGAAGGCGGCGATCTTGCGGCGGGCGGCTTCGGCCTTGGGCAGGGCTTCGCGGGCGTCGGCTTCATCGAATAGGACCTGCCGCTGAAGGTTCGAGGGTTCGACGAAGTCGCGGTCGATGAGAGTGAGGTGGCCGACGCCGGCGCGGGCGAGCAGCGAGGCGGAGGCGGCCCCGGTGGCGCCGACCCCGACGATGGCGACGCGGGCGGAACCGAGCAGAGCCTGACCGGTTTCTCCGATGCCGGGGAAGAGGATCTGGCGGGAGTAGCGGGTGCGGAAGGCATCCGGGGAAGCGAGCTGAGGGGAGAAGAGGGAAGACATACGCGACGGCGGCTTCTCTGAGTATAAAGAGAAGGGCGTTCCGAACGTTGAAGGCGGGTTCTGGACTGGATGTGACCGAATCGGGTGACATCCAAAGCACAACCAAACGCCGTAGACTGGGTATATACCTCTGGCATGCCTCTCTACAGTTAGGATGAGACAGGCTTCGCATGGGACAAGCCAAGCCAAGTCACGTTGCGAACCGGCTGGCGTGCCGGTGTATGAAGGGCAGCTGAGTGTTGGGATTGCGGCGGAATAATTCGAGGCGACGCGCGAGCAAGCCCGTGTGGAAGACGGTCTGTCTGGCTGGAGGGCTGATTCTGACCCAGGCAGGCGCGTGGGCGCAGGGCGTTCCGGCGGCGTCTCCGGTGACTGGGGGGCAGTCGACCAATCCGAGCGCGGCGACGTCTGCAAATCCACAGGCGGAGTCAGTTCCGGAGGCCTCTACCGTGCCGCAGTCGGCGACCAGCGCGAGTGCGCAAACCGAGTCCAAGCTGGCTCCGCTCAAAAATAATCTGTTCGAGTTTGCAGGTCAGCCGATTACGGCGATCCGGTATGAGGGCGTCGAGTTTCAGGAGTCGGACCGGCTGCGGAGCGAGCTTGCACAAAAGGCCGGCGAGCCGCTTGATCCGGAAAAGGTGCAGCAGACGACGCGGCGGCTGTTTGCGACGGGGCGGTATCGCAATATCGCCGTGCGGGTGGAGCGGGAAGGGGCGGGGCTGACGCTGATCTTTGCCGGGGTGCCGCGGTTTTATGTGGGCCGGGTACAGATTGCGGGCGTGCAGGAGGACCGGCTGGCGTCGCTGCTCGAGTACAGCACGAAGCTCAATCCGGGCTCACCGTTTTTGAACGCGGATGTGCAGACGGGCACGGACGCGGTGAAACTGGCCTTGGCGCAGAACGGCTACTACGAGCCGACCGTGACGGCGACCACGGTGCGCGACGATGCGGGCCAGCAGGTGAACGTGACGTACACGGTGGGGGTGGGTCCGCTGGCGCGCGTGGGCAATGTGACGATCGAAGGGGATGACCCGGGGATTACGCTTGAGGAATTTCGCAAGCGGGCCAAGCTCAAGCGGGGAAGCAGGGTGAGCCGGGACACGGCCAGCAATGCCTTGAGCAACCTGCGCGAACGCTTCCAGAAGAAGGACCGGCTGGAGGCGACGGTCACGCTGCAGCGGTCCACCTATGACACCGCGACCAAAATGCTGAACTATGACTTCATGGTGCAGCAAGGGCCGATCGTTCGGGTGGACGTGGTGGGGGCGAAGTTTTCGAAAAGCCGTCTGCATCTGCTGGTGCCTATCTATGAAGAGGGCACGGTGGATATCGACCTGCTGAATGAGGCGACCTTCAATATGAAGGACTTTCTGCAGCAGCAGGGCTTCTTCGACGTAGTGGTGAAGGTGAAGCAGGAGAAGCCCGCGGCCGGGGAGCAGACGGTGCTCTTCCAGGTAGACAAGGGCGAGCGGCACAAGGTGACCGCGGTCAACCTGCACGGCAACAAGTATTTCTCGAGCGACCTGCTGAAAGCGAGCCTGAAGGTGCAGAAGGCGGACGCGTACCAGCGTAGCGGGCGATTCAGCCAGCAGTTGCTGACGGCGGACGAGAAGTCGATCACGTCGCTCTACCGGGCGAATGGATTCAGCAACGCCAAGGTGACGGCGACGGCTACGGATGTGACGACCACAGCTAGCGGCAAGCCGGCCAAGTATGCGTCGATCGCGGTGAACTTCACAATCGAGGAGGGAGCGCAGCAGGAGTTTGGGGCGATCGACGTGACGGGCGTGAACGCGAATCGGCAGGCGGTGCTGCGGGGGCTGCTGCAGGCACAGGCGGGTCAGCCGTTCTCGCTGCTGACACTTTCAGGCGACCGCGACGCGATTCTGAGCTATCTGCTGAGCGATGGATTCGACCAGGCGCGAATCGAGGTGAAGCAGACTCCAGACGCGGCGGACAAGGCTCGGACCGACATTGCGTACAACGTGATTGAGGGCAAGCAGGTGTTTACGGGCAAGGTGCTCGAGAGCGGGATCCACTACACGCGGCCGGAGGTGGTGGCGAAGCAGGTGACGGTGCATGCGGGTGAGCCGCTGAACCAGGGCGCGCTGCTCGAGACGCAACGAAATCTTTACAATCTGGCGCTGTTCAACGAGGTGGTGGCGGCGGTGCAGAACCCTGCCGGCGATGCCGAGGTAAAAAACGTGGTGGTGCAGGTCACCGAAGCCAAGCGATGGGACGTAACGTACGGCTTCGGGTTCGAGGTGCAGACCGGGCTGCCGGCCTGCCAGTACTGCACGCAGCAGGGCACGACGGCGGCGCAGGAGGGGAAGGCGGGCGCGAGTCCGAGGGTTTCGCTCGATGTGAGCCGGCTGAACTTGCGCGGCACAGATGACACGCTGACGCTGCATACGACGTACGGTCTGCTCGAGACGGTGGCGAACCTGACGTTTCTGAATCCGCACCTGTATGGTCGGCCTAAGCTTGCGTTCCAGGTCTCGGGCGGGTACAGCAACGTGCAGGACATTACGACGTTCGCGGCTAAGACGCTGCAGGCGGATGCCCGTTTGACCCAGAAGGTGGGGCGCAAGGATTCGTTTATCTATAACTTCGAATATCGCCTGGTGCAGGTGAATCCGAATAGCCTGGCGATCTCGGCGAGCTTGATTCCGCTCCTGTCGGAGCCGGTGCGGGTGGCCGGGCCGGGGATCACGTGGTTCCACGACACGCGTTCGCCGAGTCCGCTCGATGCGGATAAGGGCACGTACACGAGCGTGCAAAACTTTTTTGCTTCGGGGAAGTTTGGGTCGCAGACCAACTTCAACCGGACCGACGTGACGAACTCGACCTACTACACGTTTGGCAAGAACAAGTATGTGTTCGCGCGCAACACGCGGGTAGGCGTGATTGCGTCCTACGGGCCGAATCCGAATCTGCTGAATCCGGACGGCACGCCGAACGTCGCCTGCCAGGGCGTGCTGGTAAACACCAATGCAAGCTGCAATCAGGTGCCTCTGTCGGAGCGTTTGTATGCAGGTGGAGCGACGTCGATTCGCGGCTTCGGCATCAACGATGCGGGCCCGCGAGACCTGCAGACCGGCTATCCGGTGGGCGGGTCGGCGGTGTTCATCAACACGTTTGAGCTGCGGCTGCCGGCTTCTACGCTGCCGGTGGTGGGCAACAGCGTCGCCTTTGTGATCTTTCACGATATGGGCAATGTTTTCCAGCACTATCAAGATATGTTCCCGAGCTTTCTGCGGGTACACCAGCCCAACGAGCAGACCTGCCAGAATGTCTCTGTACTGGTAGGAACCTGCAGCTTCAACTATTTCTCGCATGACATCGGCCTCGGCATCCGATACAAGACGCCGGTGGGACCAATCCGGCTGGACCTGAGCTACAACCTCAACCCTCCGAGCTACCCGGTGATCACGCAGGAGAGCACGCCGGGCCACTTCTACAACAACATGCCTCCCTATGTAGGCAACGCAGGACACTTCAACTTCTTTTTCAGCATTGGGCAGAGTTTCTAGGATGAATCTTCAGAGCAATAATTCGGGATGGTTGGCTGTGGCGTTGCTCGCGGCGGGGTTTGCCGGCGCGCAGACAGCGCCTCCGGTTCCGTTGCAGGGTGCGCCTCCGAAGCCCGGGCAGACGGCGCCGCTGGCTCCCGGACAGACAGCTCCGGGCCAGGCTCCTTCGGCAAGCAAGCCGGGCAAGGTGGAGGCCGGGGCACCGACCCCAACGGCGGTATCGGACAAGGCGCCGGCAGCGAGCGCGGGGGTATTGGTTGACCAGGTAATTGCGGTGGTCAATAGCGATCTGGTGCTTGAAAGCGATGTGGAGGAAGAGCATCGGTTCGAGGCGTTCCAGCCGTTTTCGTCGGTGGATCCTCCTTCAACACGGCAGGGAGAGATTGAGCGGCTGGTCGATCGAGACTTGATTCTGCAGCAGGCGAAGCTGCAGCCAGGCGATGAGGTAACGCCGGCAGAGGCGGAGGCGCAGCTCAAGAAAGTGCAGGTGGAGATCCCGGCCTGCAAGCAGTATCACTGCGAGACCGAGGCGGGATGGGCGAAGTTCTGCAATGCCCAGGGATTCACGGTGGCGGAGGTGACGGAACGCTGGCGGCAGCGAATGGAGCTGCTGAAGTTTGTCGAAGAACGCTTCCAGATGGGCGTGCAAATCACTCCGGCGGAGATCAAGGAGTACTACACGAAGACCCTTCTGCCGGAGTTCGCGCGGAGAAAGAGTACCCCACCCAAGCTCGAGGCCGTCTCGGACCAGGTGCAGGTGGTGCTGCTGCAAAAGCGGGTGACGGCGCTGCTCGATGACTGGCTGCGCTCGTTGAAGGCGCAGGGATCGGTGCGCATTATGAAGCCGGATGAGGGATCGCAGTGAGTGAAGAAACACAGCCCGGCGGGAGTGGAGCGGTCCCAGAACAGGCTCCTGCCTCGAACCAGCCTCGGCCGCAGGGCCGGCGGAGTTTGGGCGGCAAGCTCGCACTGGCCGTGGCCTGGCTGTTCGGCGGGTTTGCCCTGCTGCTGGTGGCGCTGTTCCTGGGCGCGGCGTACTACACGCGCACGCCGGACTTTCAGCGGCGGGTGAGTAGAGAGCTGGTCACGACCCTTGAGGAGTCGATCGGCGGCCGAGTTGAAATCGGCGAGGTGCATTTCGATCTGTGGCACCTGGCGGTCGAGGTGGACGGCCTGGTGGTGCATGGCCTCGAAGGTCCGGGCGAGGCACCGTACCTGGCAGCCGACAAGGTCCTCGTGCGCATCAAGATTCTGAGCTTTCTGTCGCATGTCTCTGGGAGCGGCGTGGCCTCGCACATTGGGCTGAACCTGCTGCGGGTGGAGCAGCCGCAGGTCCACCTGATCATCGACAAGCAGGGCAAGACGAACCAGCCGGTGCCGCGCAAAACGACGCAGTCGAACGAGCCGGTGATGGATACGCTGCTCAACCTGAAGGCGCAGGATGTGGAGCTGGTGCATGGACTGGCGCAGGTGAACGATCGCGCGATTCCGTTCAACCTGGCAGCGCACGACTTGAACGCGCAGGTGACTTACCTGGTCAAGACGGACCGGTATGGGGCGACGGTCGATCTGCGTGACCTGGTGACGCAGATTGCGAAGGAGCCGGAGGCGAAGTCCAGCCTGCATCTGGAGGCGGAGCTGGGCCGCGACATCGCCCTGCTGAAGTCGTTCGACTTCCACAGTGGCGATCACTCGGAGCTGACGGCTTCTGGAGGACTGAACCACTTTGCGCATCCGGAGTGGCAGGCCAGGGTGGATGGCTCACTCGACCTGAAGCAGGTACAGGTGCTGGGTGGGGTAGAGGGCCTGGAGGCAGGCTCGGTAGAGCTGCATGTGGGCGGACACAACTGTTATGTGGCTCCGGTGGAGGCGCAGAAGAGGCCGAAGCTGTTCCAGCGGTTCCGCAGCAAGCAGGAGGCGGTAACGTCCGCTCCGAAGAGCCTGCCTCCCGATCCGGATTGCCAGGCGGGATATCTGCTGGTGGGCGAGGCGAAGCTGCATGAGGCGGCCTACCGGAATGCCACCGTGCGGCTGCACGGCATCAACGGCGGCGCGCAGGTGCACATTACACCGACGCAGCTGCTCTTGACCGCGCTGACCGGGTACCTGCCGGGAGGTGGAAGCGCGACGGGAGAGTTGAAGATCGATAACTGGCTGGGCGAGGTACCGGCCAACACGCCACCAAAGTCGGCGACGATCGAAGGCGCGGCGACGACGGCCAATAAGACCTCGGCGGCGATTACGGGCAAGAGCGCGGGCGTGACTCCGCCGACGGCGCCTCCGGTCTTCCCGGCGCATGCGTACCTGACGGTAATGGCGGACCGCATTCCGCTGCGAACGATCATGGATGTGACGGCTCCGAAAGACTACGGAGACCTCGGCTTCGATACGGCGTTGTCCGGTCCGGTGAAGGCGGAGTGGGGCGGACCAGCGACCGACATTGCGGACACGGTCATCGTGGATGCGGACTTGAAGCTGGCGGCGACAGGTGCGAAACGGCGTGGCGCGCGGGCGGACATCCCGGTGACGGGACTCATTCTTGGGCATTACGACGGTAAGACGGAGACGGTAAACCTGCCGCGCATTGCCTTGAACACGCCGCAGTCCACGCTGGCGGCGAGCGGTGTGCTGGGGGTAAGCACCGGCGACCGATTTACGAAGCTGAACGTCGATCTTTCGCTGCGCAATCTGGGCGAGTACGACCAACTTCTGCGGACGCTGGGGGTGACCGGTAACGGCAAAAAAGGCGCTGCGGCGATCCCGATTGCGCTGCATGGCTCGGCACAGTTCCATGGCACGGCCTCAGGCGAGTTTGCGAAGCTCGATGTGAAGGGACACTTGGAGGCGACCAACCTGGAGGTGCTGGTCGGGCAGTTTTTGCCTCCTGCGCCGACACCTTCGGCTCATTCGGCGAACCTGGTAAGCGCCGCGTTGAGTTCGCCGATGCCGGCTGCAGCGGCACCTGCGTCGACGCCGACCGACGTGCACATTGACTCGCTGGTGGCGGATGCCGAGTACACACCGCAGGGGCTAGCGGTAGGAAGCTCGACGATCACGCAAGGCTCCGCGGTGCTGCATCTCTCGGGCGCCGTGAAGCCGCGTTTGGCCTACGTTCATCGCAAGCCGACGTATGTGTGGGACGAGGGCACAAGCGTGAATGCCAAGGTGCAGCTCGGCAATGCGCAGGTGCAGGACCTGCTGGCGATCGCGGGTCAGCAGAAGAGTGTTCCATTGACGGGCACCATCCATGTGGACGCGCAGGTCGCTGGAACATTCGGCAACCTGAACGGCAGCGGTTCGATCGCTCTGGCGAGCGGGGTAGCATACGGCGAACCGTATGACGCGGTGAACGTAAACCTGGCAGTGACGGGAAAAGACATCGAGGCGTCGCAGGTGTCGGTGCGGCTGCATGGGATGACGATTGCGGGCAACGGCGGCTATGACCTGGGCAACAAGCACTTCCATGGGCACATCCAGGGCAACAATCTGCAGCTTTCAAAGTTTGCGACGATACAGCAGCAGAAGATCAATGCGGACGGCGTGATCAATCTGGTGGCAGACGCCAACGGAACGCTCGAGGAGCCAAACCTCAAGGCGGACCTGAAGGTGACCAACCTGGTCGCGGATGGGCAGCCGCTTGGCAGTGCGACGCTCGACGCGCATAGCCAGGGCAAGCTGGTCTTCTACAACCTGCAAACGGCTCTGCTGGGCGCGCAGGTGGCGGTCAATGGACAGACGGAGTTGACGGGCGACTATCAAACGACGGCTAAGCTGACCTTGTCCGGGCTGAACGTGGCGAAGGTGCTGGCGGCATTTTCGCCGGGTGCCGGCATTCAGGCGTCTTCGGACGTGGCAGGCGTTGTGGACGTGAGTGGACCCGCGGCTAAGCCGACGAGGCTTACGGGGCAGGCGCAGTTCAGCGCCTTCTCGCTGACGGCGCAGGGGCTGACGTTCAAGGCGGCGCAACCATTGACGATTGGGCTGAAGAATGGGCTGGCGACGCTGAACCAGGTGCACATCACGGGACCGGACACGGATCTGCGCGCGAGCGGAACGGCGCAGGTGTTTGGGGCAATCAATCCGAAGACCAGGCAGCCGGACTTGAAGAGCGGACGGCTGGACATCCAGACATTGGGCAGCGTGTCGATGGCAATCGCGCAGACGTTCGATCCAGACCTGATCACGAGCGGCAAGATGGTGTTCTCCGTGGGCGCGGGCGGGACGCTGGGCGATCCGGCGCTGACGGGCAAGGTGCAGTTTCAGAATGTGAACGCGGCCGTGGAGGGGATTCCGAATGGCCTGAGCAACATGAATGGAACGCTGGTCTTCAACGAGAACCGGCTAAACGTGGAGTCCTTGACGGCGATGACCGGCGGCGGACAGCTCAAGGTCGGCGGATTCCTGACGTATCGTAACGGTGTCTACGCCGACCTGACGGCGACGGGCGAGACGGTGCGCGTGCGTTTATACGGACTAAGCGCGACCTCAAACACCAGCCTGCATCTGCAGGGAGGGACTTCGGGCGCGCTGCTGAGCGGCAACGTGTTGCTGACGCGCTTCGGCGTAGGTGCGGACGTAGACTTTGCCGCGTTCGCCGGGTCGGGCGGGGTGCAGGCGCCGCCAGATCCGAGTGCGCCCTCGAACAAGATTCGGCTGGACGTGCAGGTCAACAGCTCGCCCCAGCTGGATTTCCAGAACAGCTACGCGAAGCTGGCTGGCACGGTGGCGCTGACCGTGCGGGGCACTGTTGCGGAGCCATCGATTCTGGGCAGGATCCAGATTACCGACGGCAGCGCGACGTTTGCCGGAACCAAGTACCAGCTCCAGCGCGGAGACATCTACTTCACCAATCCCGTGCGGATCGATCCCACAGTCGACCTTGACGCAACGGCACGGGTTGAGACGTATGACGTAACGGTGGGCCTGCATGGCACGACGACCAACCTGCAGCCGACCTACCGCTCCGAGCCTCCGCTAAGCGAGGCGGATATCTTTGCGCTGCTGGCGCTCGGGCGCACGCAGGAGGAAGCGCAGATCTACCAGGAGCAGCAGGTAGCCTCGGGAACCGATCCGACGACAAGCGCGTTGCTGGGCGGAGCACTGAATGCAACGGTGAGCAGCCGGGTATCCAAGCTCTTCGGCGGCGGCAGCGTAAAGATCGATCCGGCGTTTATCGGGACGCTGGGAAACTCGACCGCGCGCATTACGGTGCAGCAGCAGCTTTCGCGGCAGATTACGCTGACCTATGCGACGAACGTGAACTCGTCCGCGCAGCAGCTGATTGCCGTGCAGTATGAGTTCAACCCGAACCTGTCGGTGGTAGCGACGCGCGACGAGACCGGAGTGTTTAGCGTCGTGTACAAGATTCGCAAGCGCTACAAATAGGGGACTTGATGACGACGCTGGCCAGAAACACTGCAGTGACGCTTGAGATGATCAAGTGGGAGCACTCGGTCTTTGCGCTGCCGTTCGCGCTGACGGGGGCGATGCTTGCGGCGAACGGCTGGCCTTCGGCAGTGAAACTGGGGCTGATTGCGGTGTGCATGGTTTCGGCACGCTCGGCGGCAATGGCGTTCAATCGGCTGGTAGATGCGAAGCTGGACGCGGCAAATCCGCGGACGGCTACGCGGGCGCTTCCGGCAGGCCTGCTGAGTACGTCGTTTGTACTGGGATTCGTGATTGCGGCGTGCGCGGTGTTTGTCGCAGCCGCGGCACTGTTGAATCGTTTGACGCTGGCGCTGGCTCCGGTCGCGCTGCTGGTGGTGTTGGGGTACAGCTTTATGAAGCGGGTGACCCGGTGGTCGCATCTGGTGCTGGGCCTCGCATTGGGGATCGCTCCTGCGGCGGCGTGGATTGCGGTGCGGGGAACCTTGGACGCTCGCGCGCTTGTGCTGACAGCACTGGTGATGTTGTGGGTAGGCGGATTCGATGTACTGTATGCCTGCCAGGACTTCGAGCACGACCGGCAAGTTGGCCTTCACAGTCTTCCGGCGGCGTTTGGGTTGGAGGGAGCTTTTTGGATCGCTCGGGCGATGCACGTAGTGATGGTGGGGCTCGCGCTGTGGCTGGATCGTTTGTTCTCGCTGGGGGCCCTGGGATACGCGGGCACAGTGGCGGTGGCGCTGCTGCTGCTCTATGAGCACAGCCTCGTATCTCCGCGGGACCTACGCCGGATGAACGCCGCGTTCTTTCTGCTGAATGGGGTCATTTCCGTAGTGTTCTTCGCGTTCGTTGCGACGGCCATTGAACTCCGCCGCTGAACTACCGAGCTTGGAAAAGCCCGCCGGGGAAGGCGGGCTTCTCGTCATTAGAGTTCTATGGTACTGGTGGAATATCCGGTTAAGGTCATCAAGGGCGCTTCATACGGCTCGACGGCCGGAAAGCAGATTGAAGATCAGAACGATAACCGCCAGCACAAGGAGAATGTGGATCCAGCCGCCAAGGGTATAGCTACTGACGAGGCCGATCGCCCACAGTACGACGAGCAGAATGGTGATGGTCCAAAGCATGAGATTCTCCTGGAAAACGTCCGGCAGCCCATCGCTGCAAGCGTGGAGCCGGGTAATGCGGCCTCAGGCCGTCTTATTGTAAGTTGCAGGATTGAGGGTGCTGGGTTGTCCTGTGAATTCTTTTTGGAGGATCTGTAAGTGGTATCGAATCGAATCGGGCAGCAAACAGAGCAGACGCCAATGCAGATTGCGATCCAGGGCGAGCTGGGCTCAAATAGTCATCTGGCGGCCCTTGAATATGTGGAGGCGAGTGGCCTTGCTGCTTCGGCGCACATCTTGCCTTGCGCCACTTCGGTGGAAGTATTCGAAACACTGGCCGCCGGAGGTGTGCCGTGCGCGGTGCTGCCGATCGAGAATACGCTGCATGGCTCGGTGTTCGAGCACTACGACCTGCTGCTCGAGTATCGGGCGAGCATTGTGGGTGAGCGCATGCTGCGGGTCCGGCACAACGTAATCGTTCGTCCCGGAGTAGAGTTGGCGCAGGTGCGGCGCGTGCTCTCGCATCCGGTGGCGCTCTCGCAGTGTAGGCACTGGCTGCGGGCGCATCCCGGGATGGAGGCGGTGCCAAGCTATGACACCGCAGGAAGCGTCAAACAACTCATGGAGGCGCAATGGTCGGATGCCGCGGCCATTGCTCCGGAACTGGCCGCGCGGCAGTACGGGGCAGAGGTGCTGGTGCGGGGGGTTGAAGATCACGCGGACAACTTCACGCGATTTTATGTTCTCAAGCCGGCAAGTGATGCAGTATGGCCAGCGGATGCGAACAAGGTAAGCCTGGCGTTTAGTCTGGAGCACCGTCCGGGTGCGCTGCTGGAGGCGCTGGCAGGGCTCTCGAGTGCAGGGCTGAACCTGACCAGGATCGAGTCGCGGCCGGTTCCGGGTCGACCTTGGGAGTACATCTTTTTTTTGGACCTTCGTTTTGTGCGTGAAGCGGAAATGGATCAGGCTCTCCGGCACCTGGAGGGACGTTGTCAGCAACTTCGAACGCTCGGACGTTACCGGAGTGCCGGAGTTTAGGAGAAAGTTCGTCAACGAACTGAACTTTCTCGAAGTTTTGCCGATAGTAGGACTAGACCTGGCTAGATGAGTCGTTCGTTACCTTTATGCATCGAATAGCTGATAACTTGATAGAAGGACACTCAACATGCCAAACGATTTTGTAAGCGTCATCAAGCCAACCGCGAAAGCGGGAGACATTTCCGGCGAGGTTCACGCAATTGCTGGCTCTGTGCCAGTGCTTCCGGTGCGGGACACGGTGCTGTTTCCGCATGCGGTGTTGCCGCTGACGGTGGGTCGCGAGAGTTCCATTCAGCTGATTCAATCCCTGGGCGAGGAAAAGACGATTCTGGTGGTGGCGCAGCGCGATGCGCGGCTGGATACGCCTGAGGGCGGCGACCTGCACGCGGTGGGTACGCGCGCGACGGTTCACAAGGTAGTGAAAATGCCGAACCAGAGCCTCTTTGTGTTTACGGAAGGCAATGAGCGCGTGCGGCTCGGGGCGTACACGCAGGTGCAGCCGTTCATGATGGCCGAGTTTGATGCCATCGCTGAGATCGAGCCGGCCAAGTCTCCGGAACTTGAGGCGCTGCAGCGCAACGTGGTGAGCCAGTTTCAGCAAATTGTGACGTCTTCGCCAACTCTTTCCGATGATCTGCAGACGATCGCCATCAACATCGATGAGCCCGGCAGACTCTCAGACTTTATCGCGTCAAGCTTGCCATTCCTGACTACGTCCGACAAGGAGGAGTTGCTTGAAACGCCTGAGGTTGCGGCCCGCCTGGAGCGGATCAACAAGCATCTGGCCAAGGAGCTTGAGGTCCAGCAACTGCGTAACAAGATCCAGACTGAGGTGCAGGATTCAGTACAGCAGTCGCAGCGCGATTACTACCTGCGCGAACAGATGAAGGCAATTCAAAAGGAACTCGGCGACCTGGACGACACCCAGAAAGACATCGCCGATCTGAAAGAGAAGATCGAGAACGCGGGTATGCCCGAAGAGGTGCAAAAGGACGCTCTCAAAGAGCTTGGACGTCTGAGTCGTATGAATCCTGCCGCGGCCGATTACTCGCTCACGCGCAACTATGTTGAGTGGCTGGCTGTGCTGCCGTGGGGGAAGACCAGCTCGGGCGAGGTCGACATTTTGAAGGCGCAGAAGTGCCTGGATGAAGATCACTATGGCTTGAAAAAGGTCAAAGATCGCATTCTGGACTACCTGTCAGTACGCCGCCTGAAGCCGGACATGAAGGGGCCGATTTTGTGCTTTGTCGGGCCTCCGGGTGTGGGCAAAACGTCGCTGGGTCGGTCGATTGCGCGGGCGCTCGATCGTAAATTTTCACGTATTTCGCTGGGTGGCATGCATGATGAGGCAGAGATTCGCGGACATCGGAGGACGTATATCGGCGCGCTGCCAGGGCAGATCATTCAGCACCTGAAGCGGGTGGAGGTCAAGGATCCGGTGTTTATGCTCGATGAAATAGACAAGCTGGGGCGTGACTTTCGCGGAGACCCGGCGAGTGCATTGCTTGAGACGCTCGATCCGGAACAAAACAATACCTTTCGGGACAACTACCTTGATCAGCCGTTCGATCTGTCAAAGGTGCTGTTCATCTGTACGGCCAACCAGCTTGACACGATTCCCGGGCCGCTGCTTGATCGTATGGAGATCATTGAGCTGACGGGCTATACGGAGGAAGAGAAGGTTGCGATTGCGGAGCGTTACCTGATCCCGCGGCAGATCAAGGAGAACGGTCTGGAGCCGGAGATCATCGAATTTCCTCGTGAAAGCGTAGCGCTGGTGGCGCGGCACTACACGCGAGAGGCCGGGGTACGTAAGTTGGAGCAGCAGATTGGCACGATCTGCCGCAAGCTGGCGCGCAAGATAGCCGAGGGTCGCACGGAAAAGCTGACGATTACGTCGGAAGTTGTGCATGAATTTCTGGGCGGGATCAAGGTGCGTGTCGATACCGAAATTGCTGAGCGGACAAAGCGGGCGGGCGTAGTTGTGGGTCTGGCCTGGACGCCGGCCGGTGGAGACATTCTTTTCATCGAAGCCAACAAAATGAAAGGTAAGGGCGGCTTCAACATCACGGGGCAGATTGGCGATGTGATGAAGGAGTCGATGCAGGCCGCGCTGACGTGGGTCCGATCGAACGCGGTCATGCTGGGCCTCGATGAAGACTTCACCAAGGACCAGGACATTCATATCCACGTGCCAGCGGGAGCGATCCCGAAGGATGGACCGAGCGCGGGTGTGACGATGGCGACGGCGCTGGTGAGCCTGATGACGGACAAGCCGGTGCGGCCGCTGCTGGCGATGACGGGCGAGATCACGCTGAGTGGCGATGTGTTGCCGGTAGGCGGCATTAAGGAGAAGTTCCTGGCGGCTAAGCGGGCTGGTGTTCGCGATGTCATTCTTCCGGTTGACTGTAAGCAGCAGGTGGATGAGGATCTGACGCCAGACCAGACAGAGGGGATCACGATTCACTACGCGCGCCGCATTGAGGATGTCCTGGCAGTGGCCTTGCCAAAGGACGCGGTTGAAGAAGAGAAAGATGAAGAAGTGCGGGAGGAAGTGCTGAGCGCGGTTGCGGCCTGAATTGGATGAAGAGGAGTTTGGAGGTGGACGGACTGCATGTCCGCCCCCTTCACTCCAGGAACTCGCTAAGTTTTGGAACCCCGCATAAACCCAACTTTGCTGACTCCGCGGGCAAGGATATTTTGTTTGAGATAAGCAGGGGTTCATCGATCTTTTCGAGGTCAGTCAACTTTGTCGAGTGGAACCCGCTCCTAAGCAACAGTGAGGGACACATGGCGACCAAAAAGACAGCTGTAACGAACAAGTCGGCGAAGAAGAGCGTGGAAGGTAAGCAGACGGTTGGCAAGGATAAGGCTGCTAAGCCGGCAAGCAAGCGTTCCATATCTTTGCCAAAGGAGGGCAAAGACCCGAAGGGTGGGCTAACGGCCGAAGGGCGGAAAATCTACAACGAGGCGACGGGAGGTCACCTGCGCCCTGGGGTGAAGGGTGTAGCAGACACACCGGAGAAGAAGATGCGCAAGGGTTCTTTTTTAACGCGACACTTCACAACGCCGCCGGGACCGGTAGTGAAAAATGGAAAGCCGACGCGTCAGGCGCTGCAGGCTGCTGCATGGGGTGAACCCGTACCGAAGACCGAGGCAGAGGAAAAAAAGTTGGCAGCGAAAGGCAGGAAGCTACTTGCCGAAGCGAAAAGAGGCTGATTCAAACCAAAAGCCAGACCTCGAATCGAGGCCTGGCTTCGTGTACTGGTTTCTAAGAACTACAACCTGAATCTAAATCTTGCCAGTGGAGGCAGGAATGGAGAAGGGTGGGATCTCATTGAGCGGAGTTGTGGGTTTGGTTACACCGATCTGTTGCATCATGCCGGCTTCATCGGAGCTGCCCCAGCGTTCGACGATCTGGCCGTCTGAGTTGTAGCGACCGATCTGCATGCCGCGCGACTTGATTTTCTTACCTGTGGCAGGGATGCCTTGGAAGGGGCCGTCCTGCGTGCCGGTGATGGTGTAGGCGAAGGCGACATTGTTCTCGTCGGCGACGATGTGCTCGACCGCGATCTTGAGGTCGGGAAACGCGGTACGGAACTCGGTGAAGAACTGAATGAAACCTTCGGGGCCCTTGCCCTGGTTGGGGGCGGGGTCGTGGTCCTTTACGTCAGAGGCAAAGTATTTGTTCAGATCCTCAAGGTTTCCTTTGTTGATCGCTTCACCCATTTTCTTTGCGTTTTCGAGGTTCAAATCCTGTCCCATGTGTCACTCCTAGGCCGTAGGATGCGTGAAAAGGGCTGGATGGCCGGCTATCTGGCTGCACTTGCTATGCTCAGGGAATGCGAGTGCACATGCTCTATTTTGGAATGTTGAAAGAGTATTTTGGCGGGGAGCGGGAGGCGATCGACGTGGCCGCAAAGAGCTCGGTAGAGGACGTGCTCCAGGCGCTACGAAACCGCGTGGAGGATGTTCCGCTCTGGGAGTCAATGGCTGTGGCGGTGAACCGGGAGTACTCCGCGAGGTCTGCGGTGCTGCATGAGGGAGACGAAGTGGCGCTGCTGCCGCCGGTGAGCGGAGGTGCGTGGTGAGGGTGCAAATCCTCGATGAGGTTCTGCCGACGGCAGAGGTGATGGAACAGATCAAAGCCGGCAGCGACGGGGCGGTGTGCGTATTTGACGGGATCGTGCGGAATAATACGCGCGGGCGGCAGACGCTGTACCTGGATTACGAAGCGTTTCGGGAGATGGCGCAGACGCAGATGGAGCGGCTGGCCGAGGAAGCGATGACGCGCTTTGGAGTTCGGGAGGTGGCGCTGCTGCACAGGTTAGGGCGGCTGCAGGTGGGCGAGACAAGTGTGCTGATTGCAGTGGCGAGCGCACACCGGGGGGCGGCGTTCGAGGCTTGCCGGTGGCTAATCGATACCTTGAAGAAACAGGTGCCCATCTGGAAGAAAGAGACGTTTGTGGATGGGGCGGTTTGGGCGGATGGGGAGCCGTTTCCGGAGGGTTTAGGGAGCTGAAACAAGTAAGGCGAAGACAATGGCAATAGCGTTGAGGCGAGGGACGGGGAGAACACGCGTGCTGAGGCGCATGGAATACCTGGATGCCCAGATGCTGTCTGGAAAGGCAAGCCTCGAAATGCTGGAAAGGGAAAGGGTGGAAGCGATGAGATTGCTCCCACCTTTCCCGCGCTTCGACCGCGGTTTCTACTTTCCACGATCAGATCGGCATTGTTGTCTTCGCAGGCCAGGCAATCGTGCTCTTGCCGAAAGGGGACTTTGCAATAACGATCCTTGGTCGGATCGCTATTGGCCGTCCGGAGTTCTGATATGCCACACGGCGCAACCCCAAGGTGCTTGAATGCAACTTCAAGGGGAATGGTCGGTTGACTTTTCTGGGCAAAGATAATTTATGACCTTGGTCGCGCCTTGACACGGCGAGGGTAAGAAGCTTCACAGCCAGCTGTGGATGACGGTTCCGCCCTCTTGGTCTTCTTCCTCTTTTTGGCGTTTAAAGAGGCAAGACAGGCAGCGAGTGAGAAGGACACTGTTCGCAGACAGGAGATCTCCTTCGGAGATGTTGTGGATTGCCGGTATGGCGGAAAAAGTGGAAACTACTGCCACTATGTTTTTCAGACCGGCGAGGGGCGGTTCTACGCAGGTGGAAGTTGGTCTCCCTCTGACATTGCAGGCCAAACCGTGAATGTCTACTACGACACCAAAACCCGAGGATCAGTGCCCTCGAAAGCTTCTCGGTCAGAAGTTATGACGATCAGAATTGGGTGTACATCTACCTGATAATCGTCTTAGCTTCGATCGGCGTCGGCCTATATGCGCAGGAACGGTCGTATTCTGATCGGCAAAGTCTCGAAAGACGGTGTTTTCGGCAACTGGCACTTGCTCTGGCCTAAACCATCTATGTTTTATGCAGGTGGCAGTAACAGCGGGCGGGCAAAGGTATGGGAGAGTTTATGACCCTGGCCCGGGGTCCGAATCCGGAACGTTCCAGATTGCATGCAAGAGCTTCCGAGATACCGCGACAAGTGTTGAAGCCTGGCGTTACGACGGCTACGCAGCTTTCGTTGAAGTCCTTTGGGTGTGGATCGAGAAGAATGGTAACCAGGGCGGCAGTGTTCCGACTGGACATCGACCGTACTCCAAAAAGCATCCTGTCGCGTGTACTCAGCGAGAACCTCGGCGTCTGCTGCATCTGTCCCAGACCGTCGCTTCGTCTCGGCAAACCGATATAGGACCTCAGAGGTAAGAACAGCAACTTCGATCTTCGTAGCGCCATGGAGAACAAGGACGAGGTTGAGCAAGGAATCCGGTCACGCTTGAATGCAACACGCACATGGGTGAGACGTTGGGGTGGAATGCTCGTCTATTCTGTGGCATGGCGTCTGTGGCGCGGCGGATTGAGGTACGGTTGAGGTTTGCCTGGGTAGCGGTGGTGGGGTGGGGATGCTGGGTGGCGGTGTGTGGGGCACAGGCGCCGATCGAGCGCAGGATCCCTCAGGACCCGGTAACGACGCTGACGCTGCAGTCGCGGCTGGTGACTGTCGCGGTAAATGCGGTGGACTCGAATGGGGCTCCGGTTGCGGGTCTCGCGAAGGCGGATTTTCGGCTGCTCGAAGACGATAAGGAGCAGAAGATTGCTTTCTTTGAGAAGGAGTCCGCGACGCCGCTGTCGATCGTGCTGGCGATTGATGGAAGCGAGAGCACGATGCGCAATGAGAAACTGGAGAAGGAGTCGGCCAAGCGGTTTGTGCGAGCGCTGTTGCGCGATCAGGATGAGCTGGACCTGATGGAGTTCGCCGATAATGTTCGCGAGATTGTGTCCTTCACTCCGGACAAGGCGCGGATTGAAAATGGCCTGGGCGAGCTGCAGCGCGGTGCGGCGACGGCAATGTACGACGCGATCTACCTGGCGAGCCAGCGGCTGGGCGAGACGAGTGCGGCCAATGGGCGGCGGCGGGTGCTGGTGCTGATTACCGATGGCGGCGACACGGCGCATGGCGTGCAATATCAGCAGGCGTTGGAGCAGGCGCAAAAGGCGGGCGTGATGGTGTACGCGCTGATCGTGATCCCGATCTATGCCGACGCGGGCCGCAACACGGGAGGGGAGCATGCGCTGATCCAGCTGACCAACGACACTGGCGGCAAGTACTACTACATTGAAACGGCGAAGGATCTGGGCCCGGCGTTTGCAAAGGTGTCGGATGATCTGCGAACGCAGTATGTGCTGGGGTACTACGCGCCGGAGCGAACGGTGAAGAGCCGGTCGGACGGGTTCCGGGCGCTGAAGGTAGAAGTGACGGACCCGGCAGACAAAGCCAAAATCAACCTGCGCTACCGGACCGGGTACTATGCCAGTAAGTAGTGCACGGAGGACTGGGTGGCGGAGTTTGTGTTTGCGGGGATTGCGGAGGAGATTGCGCGCGAGGCGGGGGCTTTGCTGCGCGGGTTTTATGACCGGGGCGTGGCGATGGAGTACAAGGGCGACGTCGACCTGGTGACCGAAGCGGACCGGGCGAGTGAGGCGCTGATCAAGCAGAGGCTGGCGTCCGCGTTCCCGGAGCATGGCATCTATGGCGAAGAGGGCACGCGGGAGCGGCTGACCGGCGAGTACCGGTGGTATGTCGATCCGCTGGACGGGACGACGAACTTCGCGCATGGGTTTCCCGTGTTCTGCGTCGTGCTGGGGCTGGAGCGTCGGGCACCCGGGCTGGCTGAGGACGCGGACGGCGACATGGTGGCGGGGGTGATCTACGATCCGCTGCGGGACGAATCGTTTGTGGCGGAGCGGGGACAGGGCGCGTGGCTGAATGGGCGGCGGATGGCGGTGTCTGCGACGCGGAGCTTGCAGGAAGCACTGACCGCGACGGGATTTCCATCGCATAAGCGGCATCGCTCGCCCAACGTGCACCTGTACCAGGAGGTGACGCTGCGGTCTCATGGGGTGCGGCGGGCAGGGTCGGCGGCGCTCGATCTGGCGTACGTGGCGTGTGGGCGGCTGGATGGCTACTGGGAGTTCAATCTCAATCCGTGGGATACGAGCGCGGGATACCTGCTGGTCGAAGAGGCGGGCGGCACGGTGACGCACTTCGATGGCGGAAAATTTACGCTGGACTCGCGCGAGGTAATGGCGACCAACGGGAAGATCTTTGGGGAGATGCGGGGGTTGTTTGCGGATCTGTTTGCTGGGCGGGATGTGAGTGAGATTCCGAGTCCGGCGGAGTTTCGGGCGCGGCGTGAGGCGGAGGGCCGCTGACCGGTGCGGGAGCGGAAGCGCGTTTCAGCACGGGTGCTGCTTCTCACCGAGTGCGGTGACATTTTGCTGATCCGGTATGAAGTGCTAAGGGGGGGGCTGCCTTGGAGCTTTTGGGCGACGCCGGGCGGGGAAGTGGAGCCGGGTGAGTCTCCGGCCGAGGCGGCGGTGCGTGAGGTGCGCGAGGAGCTTGGGCTGGAGGTCGTGGTTCAGGGGCCGATGCGCGTGGAGGGGAACCGATTTGAGC
>CAXTQE010000013.1:0-13564 GCA_964246225.1 uncultured Acidobacteriaceae bacterium
GTCCTGGGGTGTGGAAGATCTTAATGGCATGGTGGCGTATGCGAATCGGCTTCCGGGACCGGAATACGCGGCACTGGCTCCAGTGGTCATGGAGTGCGCCGAGGCGGGAGACCCGGTGGCGGGCGAAGTTCTGCGCATGGCTGGCGATGAGCTCGCCGCGCAGGTAGGTGTGGTGTGGGCGAAGATGCGTGAGCACTCTGAGCGGATGGGCAAGGTGGCATACACGGGCAGCGTGGTCGAGAAGATGGAGCCGGTTCGGCAGCAGATGGAGCGAAGGATTGTGCAGCGGTGCGGGGGATTGAGCGTTCTGGGGGGTGCGGTGAACTCTATGGAAGGAGCGATGTGGCAGGCGCGGGGTGGAAAAGCAGATCTTCCGCTTCGCGAAGGCTGACGATGCTCCTTATGCGGAAAGGCGTTTTCCTCGAATCCAGGTGGCTTCAAGGCGGCCTTCGGCGGAGTACTGGTTGAAGCTGGCGGGCTGGCCTTGGCGCAGGCTGCCGATACTGTCGGCAAGACCAAGGAGAGCAGCGGGGTGGTTGCTGGCGCAGCGAACGGCGATCTCGAGCGAGCAGCCGGTGAATTGCTGAAGGTTGGCGACGGCCTGGTCGAGAGTGAGGACGGAGCCGGCAAGGGTTTCTGGGCTGTCGGTCAGGCTGCAGCGGCGATTGCGGACGGTGACGGCCAGCGGTCCGAGCTGATATTGGCCATCGGGCATGCCGGTGGCGGACATGCCGTCAGAGACGAGGATGGCATGGTCGGCCTTGAGCCGTAGCCAGAGGCGGACAAGTGGAGGTGCGACGTGGATGCCGTCGCAGATGAGCTCTGAATAGAGGCTGGGGGTGTCGAGCACGGTGCCGAGGACGCCAGGGTCTCGGTGATCGAGTGGGCGCATCGCGTTGAAGGTGTGGGTCGCGGAGCTTGCGCCGGCGGCTAGGCCGGCATCGGCTTCGGCAGCTGTGGCGTTGGTGTGGCCAAGACTGATGCGGACGCCGGATTGCGTGGCGTGGCGGATGAGCTCGGTTGCGCCGGGAAGCTCGGGTGCGAGGGTGAGCAGACGGATGTGTCCGCGAGCGGCCTGCTGAAAGCGGTCGAAGAGCTCGATTGAGGGCCGCTGCAGGAGGTTGCCGGGATGAGCGCCGCGTTTGGCGTGGGAGAGGAACGGCCCTTCAAGGTGAATGCCGACGGGGATGGCTTCATCGCCTGGTGTAGGGCGGCCGATGGCGTTGGCCAGGGATTCGAGGGCACGCAGGGTGTCATCGACGGAAGCGGTGACCGTGGTAGGGAGGTAGTGTGCGGTGCCGCGAGTAGCGAGGAATCGTTGCATCGTGCTGAGTTCCGCAGGCGTGGCGTTCATAACGTCGTGGCCGGCGGCACCGTGGATATGGATGTCGAGAAAAGTAGGGGTGAGGATTGACTCGGAGCGGATAGTGACGTCAGTGGAGATATCGGCGATGAAGCCGGAGTCGTCGATCGTGACTGCAGGGTAGGCGACGGTGCCGACGGCGGTGATCAGAGTGCGGGCAGTGAGAATTGGCATGTGAGATTGCGTGGCGCCTTCTACTCTAGCGTGTGCGCGGGCAGAATTGACACCTGTGAGGGTGGCCATCGCTCTTCGTTAGAGCGCTTGCAGTGTTGCTGTACAGGAGGGTTAGGAACACCTTGCTAAGAGCTGGAGCAGCAGATTAGGGCGAGGTGTGAGCACCCGCTAACCCAGCCTGTCCACAACCTAGTCCTTGGTGCCGGGAGGGGGGGTCGAACCCCCACGAGGTTGCCCTCGGCGGATTTTGAGTCCGCTGCGTCTGCCAGTTCCGCCATCCCGGCGCTTCAGCGGCTGAGAAGCAATCCCAAGACGGGACAACCAGGACCGCTGCTGACGGCTCCTCAGTATGGCACAGCAGACCGAAGCGGCTCAAGTCATCTGCCAACGCCCACATTTGTGGGATGGGATGCAACCAGGAACGTCGCTAATCTGAGAGCCGTGAGCGCCGTTGCTGAGCTGGACCAGGCACAAAGACGTTGGAGCACTGCCGCCCAAGGTTCGGCGGGAGGGCATGGCAGGGCCGAGCAGATGGCGCAGACGTGCATTGTCGTGATGCTCTATGCCGTGCCGGCTCTGGTCTGCGCCCATGCAGCCTGCGTCACGGATCCGGACGTCTGGTGGCATCTTCGCAGCGCGCAGTGGATCGTCGCGCACCACGCCATTCCGCACGCCGACCCGTTCACAAGCTTCGCTCAAGGCAAGCCTTGGGCCGCGTATAGCTGGCTGTTTGAGCTGCTCATTCTGCAGCTGTTTCAGAGATTCGGGCTGCTGGGGATCGTGGTCTATTCGACAGCCATGCTCGCAGCGATCACCTGTGCACTGCATCGTCTGGTGCGGCGTCTCTGCCCGGACTTCAGCGTTTCGGTGCTGCTTACATTGGCGGCCACCCTCAGTCTTGGCCGCCTGGATACACCGCGTCCCTGGCATTTTTCCATACTGTTTTTGATTCTAGAACTTCAGGTCCTCTATCGCGTACGTCGCGACGGACAAGTGGCCGCCCTCGCCTGGCTCCCCGTACTCTTTGCCCTTTGGGCAAACCTCCACATTCAGTTCGTCGACGGTCTTCTCGTTCTCGCAGCGGCAAGTGTCGAGGCGCTGGCGAGCCGTTGGACCTCCCGGTCCTCTCCGCAGGCACACGCGGCTCTCTTACCTGGAGCTCTGGTCTGCTCTGTGTTGGCGATCTGCATAAACCCATACGGTTGGCATCTGTACGGAGACGCGTACGACCTGGCCGCGCAACCGGGCGTCATGAATCACCTGACCGAATTGCAGGCCATTCCATTTCGTGGTTTACCCGACTTCGGGGTGCTTCTATTCGCGCTCGGCGCAGCGATGAGCTTCGGTTGGAAGCGGCATGTGCCCTTGTTTGAGGGCGCGATCTTCGGTTTGGCCTGCTGGCTCGCCTTTCGGTCGCAACGCGATGTGTGGATCCTCGTGGTGATTGCCAGTGCAGTGATTGCTTCTCGTGTCGGTCAGCGGCTGCATCCATCCGCTTCTGCCCCACCCTGGCGAGCCTCGCCTTTCTTCGCTGCGCTGACCTGCCTCGGACCGGTCCTCATTTTGTGGGTTGGCTTTCGCGCGCTACACCTCAACAACAGCCGCCTAGCAGACGATCTTGCCAAGGCGATGCCGGTCCACGCGGTCGAGGCGGTCCGGTTGAGAGGGTATGCCGGACCGCTCTACAACGACTATAGCTGGGGCGGTTACCTGATGTGGAGCCTGCGGATGCCTGTCAGTCTTGACGGTCGCGCGGCGCTTGCCGGGGATGAGCGGCTGGATCGCTTTCTAGCAACGTGGAGCGCCGAGCCTTCCTGGAGGACGGACAAGGAATTAGGGTCAGCTGGCCTTGTGATTGGGCCAGTGAAGGCGCCGCTGATCCAAGTCCTTCGGCTCGACCCGCATTTCCAACTGGCCTATGAAGACGAGGTTGCTGCAGTTTTTCTTCCGAGCAAGCAGCAGAGAAGCGCCTCGCCTTAGCCTGAGTTTCCGGAGCTTACTGCGGAAGCTTGGGCGTGGGCTGAGAGCCTCCACCGAAGAGGCGCTTGAAGAAGTTCCGCTTCGGAGGCGCATTCGGGTCAGAGGGCTCGTTGGGGTCGGACGGGGAGCCGCCGTTCAGCATCTGGTCCACAATCGACTGACTGGACTGGCCCATGCGCGAGCAGGAGCCGGGAGGCACGGTGCCGTTGAGAAATGCCGCCGTAAAGTCGTTTGGGCAGGTTGCGTCGGCGGGAAGGTTCGAAGCCCTGTCGAGCCGGACGTCGATCACGCCATCCGGTTTGGTGAAGTCATGTACGTCCGAATACTGGGGCAACTTGATCGCTCGATTCATGAACTCCGCCCAGAGAGGAGCGGCAGCGAGCGCGCCTTGCAGCTTGACGTCGGTGTAATCGTCGTTGCCAATCCAGACGATGCAGATAAGGTTCGAGGTGTAGCCGGCGAACCAGGCATCGTGCGAGGTGCCGGTCTTGCCTGCCGCCGGAGCCTTGAAGCCGTGGGCGCGCACGGTCGATGCCGTGCCGCGTGCCATCACTCCCTGGAGCAGCGACTGGGTGAGGTACGCGACGCGAGAGTCAAGAACCTGCGTCGCGACCGGAGCAAAGTCGGCCACTACATCGCCGCTGTTATTGCGAACGCTCGCCAGCATCCACGGCGTCAGATGGACGCCATTGTTCGCAAAAACCGTGTAGGCCCCTGCCATATCGATCGGGGTTGCGTTGTAGGTTCCTATGGCCATGGACGGGGTCGGCTTGGCCTGGGTGATGCCGGAGGCGCGCGCCAGTTGCGCCACGTTCTCATAGCCGACCTCCCGGGCGAGAGCGATGGTGGCGATGTTGAGCGAATGCGCGAGTGCGTCCGCGGCGGTGACCATGCCGGGGTACTCACCTTTTTCGAAGTTGCCCGGAATATACGACTGGCCGTTGGTGCCGAAGTCCTGTGAATCGTCGTTGATGCGGGTTACGGCGGTGAAGGGTCCATCCCCGTCGAGATTTGTCCCGTTGAGCGAAGTATTGAAGGCAGTCGCATACACGAACGGCTTGAAAATGGAGCCGGTGGGGCGTTGCGCGACGGCATGATTGAGTTGCGAGGTGCTGTAGTTGCGGCCGCCGACCAGCGCCAGGATCTGGCCGGTGTGCGGATTGAGCGCAAGCAGCGCCACCTGGGGGTACGTGATTGGTCCGGACTGCTTGCTGTGGAGCCTGCGTACCTGTTCATCGACATTGCGCATGCCGATCTCAACGGCCTCGGAGGCGACGCGCTGCAGCTGTGGATCGAGGGAAGTATAGATGCGCAGAGATTGCCGGCTTAGGTCATCGCCAAGCCGCTGCACAAGCTGCTCATGCACCAGGTCGACGAAGTAAGGCGCTTCACTGGCATCCACATTGGGCGGCGCCAGGCGAAGGGGCTCGGCTTTGGCGCGTGTCGCCTGAGCTTCGGTCAGCGCGCCGGTCTCGACCATTGAATCCAGCACAACGTTGCGGCGCTCCATGGCGCGATCCGGGTGGCGGTACGGGTTGAGGCGACTAGGCGATTGGATGGTTCCGGCGAGCAGGGCGCACTCGGCGACATCGAGACGACCAAGATCCTTGCCGAAGAAGGCCTGGGCAGCCTCACCGAAGCCGTTGATCGCGAAGGAGCCGCGCTGTCCGAGAGGAACATAATTGGCGTACATCTCAAAGATCTGCGTCTTCGAGAAGCGTGCCTCGAGCTGAAAAGTAATCATGATCTCGCGCAACTTGCGGGAGTACTTCTTTTCAGGAGAAAGAAAGAAGCCGCGTGCAAGCTGCTGCGTGATGGTGGAGCCGCCGCACTCTTTATGCCGCGAGAGCAGATCCTGATAGGCGCATTTGGCGGTGCGCAGATAGTTGACGCCGCCATGCTCAAAGAAGCGCCGGTCCTCGATGGCGACAACGGCCTCGACCATGCGCGGCGGAATCTCTTTGAAGGTGACCAGCCGGCGCTTGGTGCGGTTCTTGTCTTCAGAGAGTGCGGTGATCAACTGCGGCTCGAGTTCGTAGGCTTTGAGTGGCGCGCCGTTATCGGCCGTGATGCTTACGACTTGTTCGCCGTCGGTTGCTATAGTGGCCCCGTCGGTGGTGTGGAACGACTGCGGCCCGGGCTTGATCAGGATGGAATCTGGGCGAAGGTCGAAGGTGCCAAGTTCGGAGTTGGTGTTGTAGCCGGCGGAGCGAAGATCGGCGGCGATGGATGCGATGGTGCGTTGCTGGCCGACGCGAATCTCCTGCGGGGCCGCGTAGATCTGCGCAACGGAGGAGAACATGGGTCCTGCTGCGATCCGCTGGTCCACGACCTGCTGGTACTCGCGGTAGAAGAAGAAGAAGATGCATGTTCCGGCTACAACGGCGAACAGCACCAGCACCATGAAAAAGCGAAAAATACTGGAAACGAAACCGCTTTTCGCCTTGCTGGGACCGAGTTTTACTTTTACTGGCATGGGTGTGTCCGTGGGCGATTGAACCCCAGGTTACAGCTTAGACGGGAGCGCTTTGCGCAGGGCTTGGCTGATGTCTGCAACCGGGATGTCGGCACTCTCGCCACGGAGGCGGTCCAGTAGCTCGACCTGGCCGTCGGCCAGCTTTTTACCCACGGCGATGCGGAAGGGAATGCCGGTTAGATCGGCGTCCTTGAACTTGACCCCGGCGCGTTCGTCGCGGTCGTCGAGCAGCACGTCAAACCCTGCAACTTCGAGCTCCGCGGCGATCTTCTCCCCGGCCTCGACCAGCGCGAGCTCCTTGCTGTTGGTGATGGTGACGACCACTTCAAAGGGGGCCATCGTAGGCGGCAGAGCGTAGGATTCGCCGTTGTGCCGCGCGGCGCTGGTCTCGATGGCCGCGGTGAGGATGCGCTCGACGCCGATGCCATAGCTTCCCATGATGGGCGTGACCTCCTTGCCGTCGCGCCCGAGCACGGTTGCTCCCATGGACTTTGAATACTTATAGCCGAGCTTGAAGATGTGCCCGATCTCGACTGCCTTGCCGAGGCGCAAAGGTTGGCCGCCGATGGGGTCGAGTTCGCCTTCGACAACGTTGCGGATGTCGGCTGTCAGCGTTGGCGTAAAGTCGCGGCCCGGTGTTACGTTGCGAAAGTGGAAGTCGAGGCGGTTGGCCCCGGCGACCAGGTTCTTGCGGCCATCGAGACCGCGGTCCATGACGACGATGGTCTTCAGACCTTCACCCGGATTCTCTCGTGAGACACCCTTCAGCTTGTCGAGCGGCTTACCTGAGTTGAGACCGTTGAGCGAGCCCTGGGTCATGACCTCAGCGATCCCGATGGGACCGAGATACCCAGCCGGTCCGCCGATGTGCACATCGAGCTCCGCAGGCAGCATCGGACGCAGCTCGGCTACGCCAGAGACAGCGGCGAGCTTGGTCTCGTTGACCTGGTGATCGCCGCGCAGGAAGGCGACAACGGGACGGAGCGGATTGTTGTCGCTCATGACGGAGGGAAGGCCCATGAACGCCACGCACTTAATGTCCTGCGAAGCCTCGATCCCGAAGAAGGCGGTGACATCGACGATAGCGGCCTTTCCCGGCGTGTGCACGAGCTCCGGCAGACCGTCGCCTGTGGGTTCCAGGTCCGTGACCGGAGCAAGAGCGCTGGTCGCCTTCTCAAGGTTGGCCGCATAGCCCGATGCCGAGCTGGCGATGAGGTCTTCGCCGGCTTCCGTGTAGACCATGAACTCCTGCGATTGCGAACCTCCCATGGCTCCGGAGTCGGCTTCGACCGCCACGAACTCGAGGCCGCAGCGCGTGAAGATCTGGCGGTAAACGCGGTCGTGTGCCTGGTAGCTGGCGTCGAGGCCGGCTTCGTCGAGGTCGAAGGAGTAGGCGTCCTTCATCAGGAACTGGCGGACACGCAGCAGGCCGGATTTCGGTCGCGGCTCGTCGCGGAATTTGGTCTGGATCTGGTACCAGATTTGCGGGAGCTGTTTATAGCTGCGCAGCTCGTTGCGCGCAATCGAGGTCATGACCTCCTCGTGCGTCATGCCGAGGCAGAGCTCTGCGCCCTTGCGGTCCTTGAGGCGGAACATGTTCTCGCCCATGCCGGTCCAGCGGCCGGACTCCTCCCAAAGTTCGCGCGGGTGCAGCGTGGGCAGCAGGAACTCCTGGCCGATGGTGTCCATCTCCTGGCGGATAATGGCGACGATCTTGTTGATCGACCGGTTGCCCAAAAAGAGGTACGAGTAGATGCCAGCGCCGAGCTGGCGCACATAACCCGCGCGCAACAGCAGCTTGTGGCTGGCGACTTCGGCGTCAGCCGGAGCTTCGCGCAGGGTGGGTATGAAGAGTTTCGACCAGCGGTGCATGGGTATCTTCGTGTCTTTCGGCCCTGTTGTCGAGCGCGGCGTTTGCGGATGCGATCCCTATTCTATCTGCCGTGCGCGTCGTCTTCTCCGGCCGGCTGCCAGAGATCGTGCAGGTGAACCACTCCGAGCACGGACTGCTCCTCGACGACCACCAGCGAGGTAATCTTCCTGGCTTCCATGCGCGCCAGGGCCTCGGAGGCGAAGGCGTTGGGCGCGATCGTTTGCGGCGTCCGGTTCATGATGTCGCCCGCACTGCGATGAAAGGCCAGCGGACCCATGCGCTCCATCAGCCGGCGCAGATCGCCGTCCGAGATGATGCCAGCCAGCCGCAGGTCGCGCGGGCTCTCGCTTTCGGGCACCGAGGTGACCACGGTGGTCATGCCAAGCTTCTTATGCGACATCTCGTGCATCACCTGCGGCAAGGACGTTGAAGGTGACACCTGCGGCAGCGCCTCGCCTGCATGCATGATGTCGCGCACCCGCGCCAGCTTGCGCCCGAGCAGGCCGCCGGGATGCAGGTCGGCAAAATTTTGCGGCTGGAAGCCGATACGGCGGCTGAGTTCGAGCGCAATCGCATCGCCAAGCGCCAGCATTACGGTCGTGGAGGCTGTCGGTGCGAGGTTCAGATCGCAAGCTTCTTCGTCGACGCTGACGTCGAGCGTGATCGTCGAGACTGAGGCCAGCGTCGAGCTGCGGCAGCCGGTAAAGCTGACGATCGAGAGTTCCAAACGTGCGAAGGTCGGTAGCAGACGGAGAATCTCCTCGGTCTCGCCGGAGTAGGAAAGGACGATGACCGCGTCGCCGCGGCGCAGCATGCCGATGTCCCCGTGCATGGCCTCAACGGGGTGAATGAAGTAGGCTCCGGTGCCGGTCGAGTTGAGCGTGGCGGCGATCTTGCGGGCGATGATGCCGGACTTGCCGACTCCGGTAACTGCAATGCGATTGCCTTCTTCGGTCCGCGCGGCGAGCAGGGCCAGGGTGTAGTCAAGCGCGGGGCGCATGTGGGTTTCGAGACGGTCGGCAAGGCGCGTGAGGGCCTGGGCTTCGGTACGAACAAAGTCTGACGTCTTCGAGAGGGTTTCGAGCATGCGCCGTTCCGGGTCACCTTTGGCAGTACACTTTAGCACAGGTGGAAAAGTACGCATGAGGGTGACGTGGATTCAGGATTGACACGCAGACTTGCAGTGATCGGCTTAATGGTCGTCGCGATTACGCTGATGATCTGGGCGGGTGTGCACAATGCGCGCGAACGGCGCAGACAACAGCAGGAACAGGACGCAGCGCGGGTCGTGCTTATCCCGGACAAGGGAGGAGCTGCCGAGGCGGACGATGGCTCGAACCCCGCGCCGAAGCTCGAAGGCAAACCTGCGCCCGGGTTTACGCTGATTGATCTTGAGGGCAAGAAAGTGTCGCTCTCGGACTTCAAGGGCAAGCCGGTGCTGGTCAATCTGTGGGCGACTTGGTGTGGTCCATGCAAGCTCGAAATGCCGTGGTTTCAAGAGTTTAGCCAAAAATATGCGGGGCAGGGACTGGTCATTCTCGGGGTGGCCGCGGATGATGCGGGTAAGTCGGCGATTGCGAGTACGGCGAAAAAGCTGGGCGTAACCTACCCGATCCTGCTCAAAGATGACAAGATTGAGGACGCTTACGGTGGAGCGGACTACATTCCGGAGTCGTTCTACGTGGACCGTAAAGGCAAGGTGATGCTGGCGACGGCAGGCATCAGCGACGGCGGACAGGGCGGCAAGGATGAGATCGAGGCCAACATCAAGCGTCTGATTGCGACGAGCGCGGACTGATGCCGACGATGCCGGGTGTCGCTCTGCTGCTGGGGATGGCTCAGCTTGGGCAGCTGGATGCGCCCCGGCCAAAGCCGAAGCAGTTTGTCCTCTATGTCTCTGAAGCTCAGATTGTTTCGGCAGGGAAGCCGGCGTTTCTGGAGCTGCACTTTCGGGTGCAGGACGGCTATCACATCAACTCGCACCATCCGAGTTCGGAGCTCGAGATCGCCACCGCCGTAGAGTTGACTCCGGATGCCGGCGTGCAACTGCAAGCCGCCCAATATCCTGCCGGAAAGACCTACACCTTAGCTTTAGCTACAGGCGAAAAGTTGGATGTGTATACCGGCGAGTTTGCAGTGCGTGTACCGCTGACAGCGAAGACCGGAGAACACGAATTTCGGGGAGCCTTGCGGTACCAGGCCTGCGATCAAGCCGCGTGTTATCCGGTGAAGACGCTTCCGCTGGATGTCGTCTTCACCGCGCAGTAGTTTCTACCGTTACCAGCCGCGGGTCTGCATCATGTCGGCTTCGGCGATGTTGCCGACGGCCAATCCCTTCATCGCGCCGAGGCACTCTTCGCTGGCTTCGGCGAGAATGGCCGGGTTATCGAAGTGGGTGGCAGCGCGGACGATGGCTTTGGCTCGAGATTCGGCTTCGGCGCGCTCGTCCGGCGAAAGGGGCCGGCCGGACGGGTCGAGCCCAACTTCAAGGCGGAAGTTGCCTTCCTTCATAAAGATGCCCGAGCCGACAAAGACGGTCTGCGCGCCAAGTTGCATCATCAGCGCGGCGTCGGCGGGGGTGGCGATGCCGCCGGCGGAGAAGTTAGGCACGGGAAGCTGGCCAGTCCTGGCGACACCGACGACGAGCTCATAGGGGGCGCGAAGGTTCTTGGCGGCGGCGTAGAGCTCCTGCTCGGAGAGCACGGTGAGAGCTTTTATCTCGGAGGTGATTTGGCGCATGTGCTTCACGGCGTGGATGACGTCGCCGGTGCCGGGTTCGCCCTTGGTGCGGATCATGGCGGCACCTTCCGAGATGCGGCGGAGAGCTTCACCGAGGTCTTTGGCGCCGCAGACAAAGGGTGTTTTGAAGGCGTGCTTGTCAATGTGATGGAGTTCGTCGGCGGGGGTGAGGACCTCGGACTCGTCGATGAAGTCGACTGCGAGCTGCTCAAGAATTTGGGCTTCAACGAAGTGGCCGATACGAACCTTGGCCATGACGGGGATGGAGACGGCCTTCTGGATGGCCTTGATCATGCCGGGGTGGGACATGCGCGCGACACCGCCCTGCGCGCGGATCATGGCCGGGACTCGCTCAAGCGCCATAACCGCAACGGCCCCGGCCTGCTCGGCGATAATGGCCTGGTCGACGTCCATCACGTCCATGATGACGCCGCCTTTCAGCATCTCGGCCAGGCCGGTCTTGATGCGGAGGCTGGGGGAGCCAAAACTCTTGTTGCCGTTGGTCGAATGATCGGGCATGTGCGTTCTCCTTGCGAGGCCGCATCGGATCGAACGATGGATTTTCCGGCCGGAGCCTATAGTTTAGCAGCGTTTACAGGAGGCGCGTGGAGGAACGGACGTTGTGTGAGAAAGGGGTTGTGTGGTCCAAGAAACGCAGACATATTTTAGCTTCGGCATTCTAGTGGTGACGACCATCCCGACAGCGTTCCAGGCACTCTCACTTTTAATCAAGGTCCATCCCAGAGACGCACGTAGGCCTATCCCAGAGAAAACAGGAACCTATGAAGAACCTCTTACTCTTCGCAGTTCTGGCTGGCAGCTCGGCTGTCGCCCAATCCACCGGCAATCCGTGCCTGGTGCCGGCAGGAGCACAGGTACCCGACGGCTGTTTTCCTCTCACCTACAAGCCTGCGGATGGGGGACCCGCGCAGACAATCTTTCTCCCGTTCACACCTGGTGCGCCGGTGCCAACGGCCAAAGGACGCGGGTTGGCGCGGCCCGCGGGAGTGAAGATTCGTGAGCTCGATTTGGGCGTCGACGCGTCGTACCTGGACCCCGATTACGGCCACAGCGTCAACATTCAGACCGGGATATTTGTGCTTTACACGGCCAACCGCTTTGGTGCGGAGGTCAACGGAAGATATACCGCCGTCGCCCGCACGGGAGAGCGCGAAAACACGGTGGTGGCCGGTCCGCGGTTCAACCTCCTGAACAGCAGGCGGCTTGCGGTGTATGCCAAGGCGTCCTTCGGCGGAGGTCACTTCAGTGGCGACCCGGGAAATGCGGCGGCCAACGCTCGCACCTACTTCGTGCAGGAGTATGGCGGCGGGATCGACTACCACGCGTCGAAGCACTTCAATGTACGGGTCGCCGACGGAGAGTACCAAAGATGGTCGTCCTTCCCGCCGAGCGGCTTGACTCCGCTTGTTTTTTCCTCCGGCCTCAGCCTCAGGTTCTAACAGCGAACTTTTGTGCCCGCATGTGTCGCTCGCGACGCTAATTCTGGCCGCGCCGGCGGTGGTTCCGGCCACTACGTCTGCCTGAGGGTGAGTCTTGGCCCGGCGGCGCTAGTTGGTTGAGCTGCTCTGCGCTTCGCAGGTCGGCGCGACGTCGTACTGCGGTTCGCACTTGCCCATTAGAAACTCGTCGAACCAGCTGAGAATGTTGTCCAGTCGCTCGACGCGGTGCCAGGGCTCGCCGGAGCGTGAAAGCTCGTGGCTCTCACGCGGAAAGCGGACCATGACAGTAGGGATGTGCTTGTACTTGAGGGCGCGGAAAAATTCTTCGCCTCCGGAGGTGGGCGGAGTGCGGAAGTCAGCCTCGCCGAGGATGAACATCATGGGCGTTTTGACATTGTTGACGAAGGTGATGGGGGAGTGCGCTCGGTAAAGCTCGACGTTGTCGAAGGGCGGGCTTTTGGGGTAGAAGCTCTGGTGGAAGCCGGCGGCGTCGGCGGTGTACCACCAGCCGGCCCAGTCGGTGATGTCGCGCTGGGCGACGGCGGCCCTGAAGCGATTGGTCTGGGTGACGACCCAGTCGGTAAGCAGCCCGCCGCCGGATCCTCCCGTGACACCTAACTTGTTGGGGTCAGCGTAGCCAGCCTTGATCGCGGCGTCGACGGTGTCCATGAGGTCGTGGAAGTCGTCGCCGGGGTAGTTGTTCATGATGATGTTGGCGAAGTTCTGGCCGTAGGTGGTGCTGCCTCGCGGATTCGGGTAGACGACGGCGTAGCCTCGCGCGGCCATCAGGAGCATCTCGTGGTCGAAGACCCAGCCGTAGGCCGAGTGTGGGCCACCGTGAATATTGAGGATGGTGGGAAGCCTGGTGCCCTGTTGGTAGCCGGGTGGCAGCTCGAGGAACGTGTCGATGGTCTCGCCGTGCAAGTCGGCGGCGTGGACGGTGGGCTTAACCTGGAGGTCGAGCGGCATTGGAAGATCGAGCTGAGAAAAAAGCTTGTCGTTGACGTGGGTGAGTTGCGTTTGTTGCTGCGGGCCGGCGATGGTGTAGAGGTCGCCGATGACGATGGGGTTGGAGATGAGAGCAGTAAGGTGCTGGCCGTCGGTGGCGGCGCTGAAGCCGAGCACGGCTTGTTTCGAGGCGGTGAGTTCGGCTATGGAGTTGGGCCTGGCGGTGTCGACCGAGACGAGAAGGACGGACCCGCGGTGGCCGGCGATGTCGAGGACGTGGGTAGAGTCTGCGGACCAGGTGAGGGCGTCGCGTCCGGCACCGCGGGGTGCGGTGTTGTCGCCACCGACGCCCGAACCCATCTCGTAGGCTAGGCCACCGGTCAGGTTGCGGGCTTCAACGGGGGCGGTTGGCGCGGAGCCGGACCAGTTGAGGTCAAGCAGCCAGAGGTCGGTCTGCTGATGCGAAATGGCGTGGGCGCCTTCGGCCTGGGCGTGGAAGGCGAGGTGTTTGGTGTCGGGCGAGAGGGCCAGGCCGCGGGCTTCGTGGTGCA
>CAXTQE010000013.1:13574-43795 GCA_964246225.1 uncultured Acidobacteriaceae bacterium
GATCCCGATCGTCACTTGCGAGGCGTGGGGGGCGGGGGCCGGGGCGCCGGGGGGGGGCCCACGGTCCTTGGGATGAGTCGCGGCGGAGGTGACGGGCATGCCGTAGAGGGTGTTGTGTGGGAACTCCTCGTAGATCGGCTCGTCGACGTGGGTGGAGGTGTAGAACAGCCAGCCGTTCGGGGCGAGCAAGGCGTCCTGCGCGCCGTAACGCCCGCCGGTGAGCTGCCAGGGCGGGGCTTGCGTGCCGGCGGCATCAGGCAGGTAGACCATGTAGAGTTGCGGGACGAAGGTGGGATCGAGGTAGCCCTCGCCGTTGAAGCGGTAGCTGGCGCGATCGATGATGCGGATGTCGGAGACGTGGGCTTCGTCGCCGGTGGCGCGGGCCAGTTTCGCGGCTTCAGATTTGGCTTTGGCCTGGTCCTGCGGGGTGGACGAGGTGACGACGAGGGCGCGGCCGTCGGGAGTCCAAAGTGGCGAGCCGGCACCCTTGGGCAGTTCAGTCAGCTTGATGACAGGTGCGTCTACCTTGGCCGGGATGAGGTAAACCTGCGGAGGTGAGGGCTGGCCGGCGGCGGCTCCGGCGCGCTCGGCGGAGCGGACGAAGGCAATCTGGGTGCCATCGGGCGACCAGCGTGGGGATTGGTCGTGGGTGCCGGGGGTAAGCGGCTGGGGAACGGCGCCGGGCCGGGTGAGGTCGAGCAGGTAGAGGCTGGTCTGGTAGCCGGAGTGGTCGGGCGTGACCGAGGCCTCGACGAAGACGACGGCGTTGCCCGAGGGCGAAACCTGCTCGTCGCCAATCCAGTGAAAAGCGAAGAGGTCGCGGTCGGTGATAGGGCGCTTCTGGGCGGCAGCGAGGGCGGGAACGAGGAGCAGGGTGAAGGCGGCTCGGCAGAGACGGCGCATGGAACCTCGAAGAAGTTGGGTATTTATGAGACTGTAACACCCGGCGCGGAGAGATCTGTCTGTTACCCTAAATCACGGAGAGTGTCAAGCAAATGACGGATACACAGCTATATATTGCAGTGGGCATACCCAGCATTCTGGTGATTCTCGCGTGGTTTTCGAACAACACACGCCTCTCTGCACACGATAAGCGATTCGACGATGTGATTACCTCCGGTCATCGGGATGCACTTGAGATTCTGCGCTCCATGACGGCCTTGCACGAGCGTGTAGCGGTCGTTGAGGAAAAGCAAAGGATTCGTTAAGCCGCAATTTGACCCCTCCGCGCGCCACGGTCTTGCAGCCGTGGCTTTGATGTTTGCTGAGACAAGCTGGCGAACTCTGATTACCAGAATGACGCCGCGAATCGTATCAGTCCTCGCAAGCATCCAGCTGGCAACGACAAAGCTATTGGGGAGCAAAGCATGGAGATTGGATGTGACAGTTTTGTGGCCGCGGGGGTGCACCCGCTGACGGGGCGGGAGATCCCGGCGCTCGAGCGCATGACCGGCATCATCGAAGAAATCGAGATGGCCGATCAGGTCGGGCTCGACAGCTTCGGGGTGGGCGAACATCATCGCAAGGAGTACCTGGATTCCGCCCCGGCGATGATTCTGGCGGCGGCTGCTTCGCGAACGAAAAAAATCCGGCTCACGAGCGCCGTGACGGTGCTGAGCGCGGCAGACCCGGTGCGCGTCTTTCAGGAGTTCGCCACGCTGGATCTGCTGAGCGGCGGCCGCGCAGAGATCGTGGTGGGACGAGGCTCGTTCATCGAGTCGTTTCCGCTGTTTGGTTTGGAGCTGAAAGATTACGACGCGCTGTTTGCGGAGAAGCTCGATCTGCTGCTCGAACTTCGCGAGCGGACGGAGGTGCATTGGTCGGGCAAGTTTCGCGCGTCGCTCACCGGGCAGGGGATCTATCCTCGGCCGGTGCAGGAGAAGCTGCCGATCTGGCTCGGAGTGGGTGGAACGCCCGAGTCGTTTGCACGGGCAGGCATGCTGGGACTGCCGCTGATGGTGGCGATCATCGGCGGGGAGCCGCACCGGTTTCGGCCGTTGGTTGATCTGTACCGCGAGGCGGGCCGGCGCGCGGGCCATCCGGCGGAGACGCTGAAAGTTGGCATTCATGCTTTGGGATATATTGCCGATACAGATCAACAGGCGGCGGATGATTTCTATCCAGGCTACGCGCAGGCGTTCACGCAGATTGGCAAGGAAAGAGGCTGGCCGCCGGCAACACGGAGGCAGTTCGACGCAATGCTGGGCAGGACGGGCGCGCTGATTGTGGGCGGGCCGGAGGCAGTGATTGCAAAGGTGAAGCACTACGACGAGGTGTTGGGAGGGATCGCGCGACTGCACTTCCAGATGAGTGTGGCTTCGCTTGACCATCATCAGCTACTCTCGGCGATCCGGTTGCTGGGAGAGCAAGTTGCGCCCGCACTCCGGACCTGAGTTGTTTCGAGCGGGTGAAAAGTTCCTCGTACGCAAGCTGGTATTTTGTGCATCACAGTTGGTCGATGGAATTCTCGGGGATTACCGAAAGCGAATGGCTGCACTCCCTGACCGGGCTGCCGGTGTGGAGTGCGCCCGTCGTCCCGTTGCTGGTCGTGTCGCCGCACCCGGACGACGAAACGCTGGGCTGTGGAGGGCTTATTGCTGCCGAGCGCAGGCGCGGCGCGCAAGTGCTGGTGGCCGCGGTGACCGATGGAGAGCATGCCTATCCAGGCGCAGAGGGTGGAGACGCTCTGGCGGCAACTCGGCGCGGAGAACAGGAACGGGCGCTGGAGCGGCTTGGTGTGGGTGGCGAAAGCGTGCTGCGGTTCGGGTTATGCGACAGCAGTGTCGGTGCCCGGGAGGCTGAACTGGTGGAGCTGCTGATGGAGCGGCTAACCCCGGAGAGCTGCATCGTTGCGCCGTGGAAGGGCGACTTTCATCCGGACCATGAAGTCTGCGGGAGAGCTTCGGCCGAAGCGGCTAGCCGCACCGGCGCGCGGCTAATCTCCTATTTCTTTTGGACCTGGCACCGCGGCACACCGAAGACGCTTGCCGGGCTCGATCTGGTGATGTTTCCGCTGGACGAGGAGTTGCTGCGTGCGAAGACGGAGGCGCTGGCCTGTCATCGCTCGCAGCTGGAGCGGGTTGGCGGCGGTCCGGTACTGCCTCCGGAGCTGCTCGGGCCGGCGCAGCGAGCGTTTGAAGTTTTTCTGGTCGGACAATGATCGGGCCATCCACAACCGATCCGTCAAGCGCTGAGTTTTTTGAACGCAAGTACCAGGAGAATGCCGACCCCTGGAACTTCGGCGGCGCGGCTTACGAGCTTAGCCGGTATGACACGACGATGCTTGCGCTCGCGGGCAGGCATTTTCAGCGCGCGTTTGAGCCTGGATGTTCGGTAGGCGTGTTGACGGCGCGGTTGGCGCGGGTGTGTGACCGTGTGGATGCCGTCGATCTCTCCGCAACAGCTGTACTACAGGCACAGGCACGGTGTGCGGCGCTCGAAAACGTGCATCTACGGACCGGATCGCTGGCCGAAAATTTACCTATGTCCGAAGTCGACCTGGTGGTGCTGAGTGAGATTGGCTATTACCTGGAGATTGGGGAGTTAGAGCGGTGCGGCGCTGCGCTGGTTGGGACGTTGATGCCTGGCGGATGGCTGCTGGCAGTTCACTGGCTGGGTCGCTCGCAGGATCATCGGCTGAGCGGGGACCAGGTGCATGAGGTGCTGCATTCTCTTAGCGGGTTGAATCTGGAGCACTCGGAGCGGCACCCCGGGTTCCGGCTGGATCGGTGGACACGACTGTGACGAGCGAGAACTGGCACGTTTGCGTGTTGATCCCCGCGTGCAACGAGCAGGAGCTGCTGCCGCGTTGCCTGCAGTCCGTCTTGCGCGCGTGCGCTGGCCTTCCGGAGGCGGTAACCGCGGAGATTGTCGTGGCCGTGGATCGATCCTGCGACGGCACTGCACGTCTGGCGAAGAGTCTTCTGCGCGGGCGTGGGAGAGTCATTGAGATCAATGCGGGTTGCGTTGGCATCGCACGTGCTGCGGCTGCGTCCGCTGCACTCACCGCTTGCCAGGGTGAGCTGCATCAGTGCTGGCTGGCGAATACGGATGCGGACTGCGTGGTGCCGGCGGACTGGCTGCTCGATCAACTGGCGCTGGCCGGCGCGGGCGTGGAAGCGGTTACCGGGACCATCGACGTCGATCACTTTGGCGAGCATGACTCCCAAGTGGAGCGGCGATTTCGCGACAGCTACGTGATCCACGAAGACGGCACGCACCCCCACGTGCATGGAGCGAACCTGGGCGTGCGGGCGGATGCGTACGTCCGCGCCGGAGGGTGGCGACAGCTGACGACCGCGGAAGATCATGACCTCTGGAACCGGCTCGGCGTGCTGGGATGCCAGCGAATCACCCTCGGACGATTAAAGGTAGTAACGAGCGGCCGGCGGGTGGGGCGTGCGCCGCGCGGATTTGCGGATGCTTTGGCGGCCCATAACGAGGCCGTGGCTTGACGAGCGAGCAACTGCAGGACCGAATGCGCATGCTGACAGGTGAGGCCTTGCCGCTGCCGGGAGCGGGTGACACGGCAGGACGGCACCGACGCCTGATGGAGATTGGACGCGAAGACCTCTCGCTGGCCCGGCTGGCGGAGGCACACTGGGACGCGGTGGCGATCCTGGTGGAGGCTGGGCGGAAGGCTGCGCCGGGGGCGCTTTACGGGGTTTGGGCGGCGGAAAAGCCGGGCCAGGCGCTCCAGCTGGAGCCTCAGCAGGCAGGTGGATTTAGGCTGAGTGGAGAAAAGGCCTGGCTGAGCGGGGCCGGATTGGTCGACCGTGCTCTATTGACGGCAGGGGAACCGGAGTCGCTGCTGGTAGACGTCGACCTACGGACGCATGCAGACCGGATTAAATTCGATGGTTCGGGGTGGAAAACAGAGGCGTTTCGCGAGACGCGGACCGCGGTGGGACAATTCGACGGGGTGCCGGTCGCGGCGGAAGACGTCCTCCATGGACCGGGATGGTACACGGCGCGGCCGGGCTTTTGGCACGGCGCGCTTGGTCCGGCGGCCTGTTGGGCGGGCGGCGCGGCGGGGCTGGTCGACCTGGCCCTGCGGACGTCGCGGCAGGATGCGCATACGCTGGCGCATCTGGGCGCAATGCGTGCTGATGTGTGGGCGCTGAGCGCGTATCTGGATGCGGCGGGGCGGGAGATCGATGCATGCGGCGATCGTGGAACGGACGCGCGGGTAAGGGCGCTCACGGTGCGGCATCTGGTCGAGCAGGCGTGTACGGATGTGCTGCGACGGCTGCCGCGAGCGTTGGGGCCGGTGCCTCTGGCGATGGATGAGGCGTTCCAGCGGCGCTATCAGGAGCTCGATTTATATCTGCGGCAAAGCCATGCGGAGCGGGATCTGGAGGCGCTTGGCAGGGGACTACGCGAGGCAGAGTAGGCCGCTGTCTCGGTCGATGCAGGCTGGCCGAAGCAGCTAGCGGTCAGGCTTCCAGGCCGAAGCTGATGGCTTCGAGGAGCGTGGTGATTGGTCGACCGATGAGGGTGTGGAGGCCTTTGGCAGAGCTTTCGAGTTCAGCCTAAACCGCGCTTACTCTAGAGCCTCAAGTCTCGTTAGGTAAGAAAGGCAATTAGTCTCTAGGCCGCTTTTTGATCTCAACATTAAGCCGCTTTATTTTCTGATTGAGCGTGCTCAAGGGAACCTTGAAGTACTCTGCGGCTTCGGTCTGGTTCCAGTGGCAGCGCTCGAGGCGATCGGCGATGATGCGGCGCTCAATCTCTTCCATGACGTCGAAGAGTGAGGCATCGGGGCGGTGGTCGAGCAGCGCCGCCGAGTAGGTGCTGCCGGTCAGCTGCGCGGGCAAGAGGTCGGGCGTGATGGTGCGGGTGGTCGACAGCACGACGCCGCGCTCCATCGCGTTTTCAAGCTCGCGGACGTTGCCGGGCCACTCGTAATCCATCAGCACGCGCAGCGCTTCGGGGGTGAGCGTGGGCGGCTCGGTGCCATTTTCTTCTGCGTAAAAGCGGAGGAAGTGGTTGGCGAGCAGGGGGACGTCGCCGCGACGCTGACGCAAAGGGGGGAGCTCAAGGTTGATGACGTTCAGCCGATAGAAGAGGTCTTCGCGGAAGCGGCCGTCCTTGACCGCCTGCTGCAGGTTGACGTTGGTGGCCGCGACGATGCGGACGTCGACCTGGATCTCGCTAGTGCCGCCGAGGTGCATGAAGCGGCGGTCCTGAAGCACCCGGAGAATCTTGGCCTGCATGTCCATGGACATGGTGCCGATCTCGTCCAGAAACAACGTGCCGCCGTTGGCTACCTCGAAGAGCCCCTTCTTGGCCATGATGGCGGAGGTGAACGCGCCTCTAACATGGCCGAAGAGGGTCGACTCGAGCAGATCGGACGGAATGGCTCCGGTGTTGACGGGCACAAAGAGGCGGTCGCGTCGCGGCGAATGGTTGTGGATGGCTTTGGCAATAAGCTCCTTGCCGGTGCCGGATTCGCCCTGGATCAGGACCGTGGAGCGCGAAGGGGCGACCTGGGCGACGATGTCAAAGAGCCGGAGCATGGGCTCGGATTTGCCGACGATGTGCTCGAAGTTGTAGCGCTGCTTGAGGGTGCGTTTGAGCTGGACGACTTCGGCTTCGGCCTTGTGGCGGGCGATGGCGGAGCGGATGTCGGCGAGCAGCTTCTCATTGTCCCAGGGCTTCTGGATGAAGTTTTCGGCACCCGCGCGGACCGCGTCGACGACGTTGCCGACGGTGCCGAAGGCCGTGATCATGATGACGGGCAGGTTGGGGTGGAGGCCCGTGATGCGTGGCAAAAGGTCGATGCCGGATTCGCCGGGGAGCGCAAGGTCGAGCAGCAGCAGATCGAACTCGCTGCGCGAGAGCAGGTCGAGGCCTTCGATGCCGTCGGGGGCGAGAGTGACGTCGAAGCCCTCCAGGGTAAGCAGGGTTTCGAGCGACTCACGGATGGAGGGCTCGTCGTCGATGATGAGCAGATGCGGAGAGACGGCGGAAACGGAGGAGGAGGGAGCGGTCGGGGCGGAGAGAGTCGACATGCTTGTAGGCACCTGGGTTTCAGTGGAGCGGGAAAGGGAAACGAAGTGCAGAGCGTTTGGCTTTACGCAGAATGGACAGGTGTTTGCTTCACGAGACGCCGACCGGTTGCGCAACGGCCAGCGCGGGAATTTCCAGGCGGAAGGTGGTGCCCATGCCGGGCTTCGAATCTACGGTGATCTTGCCTCCGTGCTCCTGCAGAATACCGTAGCTCACGGCGAGGCCGAGGCCGGTGCCTTTGTGCTGGCCGGGTTGCGGATTGGTTTTGGTGGTGAAGAAAGGGTCGAAGATCCGCTGCAGGTTTTCGGGCGCAATGCCCGCTCCGGTGTCGCAGAAGTCAACCTCGACATGGCTGTTGACCGAGCGCGTAGAGATACGAAGCACTGCGCCTGCCCGGCCGTGCATGGCGTCCTTGGCATTGAGCATCAGGTTGAGGACAACCTGCTGCAGCTTGCCCTGGTTGCCGACAATGGGGAAGAGCGCGGGGTCGAGATCGGTTTCGACGAGGATACGTGCCGTCTTGTATGGATGGTCGAGCAACAGCAGCGAGTCGCGCAGGAGCTGGTTGAGGTCGATCTGGAGAAATTCGGTGCCGGAGGTGCGGGAAAAGTTGAGCAGGCCGTTGACGATCTCGGAGGCGCGGAAGGTCTGCTGGGTAATCTTCTGCAGCACGGGGTCGAGGCGCGTGGCCATCGCGGGCTCGGCGCGGAGCTGCTTTGAAAGCATCTGGGTGTAGCTGGAGATGACGGCCAATGGCGTGTTGACCTCGTGCGCCACCCCGGCGGCGAGCAGCCCGATGGAGGAAAGCTTTTCAGACTGGGTGAGCTGCGACTCGAGCTGGAGCCGGTCGGTGATGTCGTCGATGAGGATGATGCGGCCGATGACTTCGAAGCTGCGGGTGAGCAGAGGTGCGATGGAGATGTTGGCGGTGCGGGTCTCGCCGGTAGGCAGAGCGAGGCGAAACTTGTAGAGCGTGTGCGTACCGTGCGCGGAGCCGTCACCGCGGATTTCGTCGAAGCGGGTGACGAACTCGGGCGGCAGGAGGTCCGAGAAGAGGTGATGCAGGGCCTCATCGCGCGAGCTGGCGAAGAGCACCTCCATCTGGGCGTTCCAGCTTTCGATCCGATCGTTGAGATCGACGGCGAAGATGCCGATGTTGATCGACTCGACGATGTTCTGGTTAAAGTCTTGAAGGCGTTCGAACTGGTTGATTTTGGATTCGAGGCGGCGATAAAGCTGCGCGTTCTGGATGGCGATGCCGATATAGCCGGCGAGCGACTCGAGCACTTCCATGTCTTCGGATGAGAGGAAGTCGCCATCGTGGGTGCGGCCCAGGCCGATGACGGCAACGGTGCGAGTACCGCGGCCGGAGTGGTTGGCGACTCGGCAGGGCAGATAGTAGTTAAGGTCGAGGCGCGCGGCGGTCTGGCGTTCAGAGTCAGGCAGGCGAAGGACCTGTTGTGGGTTCTCAAGAAAGATGTGCGGATTGGCTTCGGTTGGATCAAGTCTCCGATCGAACCGAAGGAAGCGGGTATCGAGCGCGGCCAGTTCACCGGACTGGAGATGGAGGCCGTGCGAGGCGGCGAGCTCAAAGGCTGGTGCGCGCAAGGGGAGGGCGTCCGTATCGGACTCGGTGGCAAGGAAGACGGCGACGCGGGTGACGAGGAGGGTTTGGGGCAGGCGCTCGACAATGGCTTCGACCAGAGTCTGGAGGTCGGTCTGCGAGTTGAGAGAGCGGCCGAAGTCGACCAGGGTTTCGCGGTAGTCGAACCGCTTCTGGTCGAACAACCGATCGACCCAGCCCTGGATGGTTCGTTTCAACGGATCGAAGACGAGGGCGGTAATAAGAATGATCGAAAGTAGTCCCCAGAAGCTGAACTTCTCCGGCAGCCGCTGGTGCAGGTTGATGGCAAAAACAGCAATGATTGCGAAGTAAACCCCAACCAGTGCAGCAGTTGCAATGGTATAGCTCACTCCGCGCTTGAAGATCAGGTCCACATCCATGAGGCGGTAGCGGACGATCGCCCAGGAGAAGGTCAGGGGAAGAAAGACCAGCGAGAGCCGAACGAGATTCGCAAAGGGCGTCGGAACGGCAAGGTCGAAGAGGAACGGAAGGACGTAGAGGAACGTGAACGGGACGACGGCGACGAGGGTTCCACGGGTAAGCCACTTGAGCTGCTGACGTTCGAGCGGAAACTGGCTGCGGCGGGCGCGGAAGAAGAAGATTCCCGCAGCCCACAGGTAACAGGCCGCCATGTAGGCGAGGGCGATCTTGTCCAGCCGGTGCTTCAGGGTCTCGGTGGCCGACCAGCGCAGGATCGCGGTGACCTGAAGCGCAACGAACAAAGCTCCTGGAACGTAAAGCAGGCCGGCGAAGAGGCGGCGAGCTCGGCTAGGGTGAACCGAGAGGTCGGAACCGGCGAAGCTGAAGGCGAAGTGAAGAAAGAGCGCGGGTTGCAGTGCTCCGGCGACGATAGTCGCCCAGTAAACAATCTGGTCCGTCAGGTCGAACTGGCCGGTGTAGCGGAAGGCGTAAAGGATAAACGAGGCGAGGCAGAAGAGGTAGAAGTGGGTGGATTTGGGGGCGGTCCAGCGGCGGAAAAGAATGTAGAGGCCGATAAGGAGGTAGACGACCGCGATGAGCCGCAGACCGTAGTTGATGGAGCGATCGGTGGGCTCGAGAATGACTTCGATGGTGAGAGGTCTGCTCGACGAGGCGAGGTCGCAGGCCTGGGTGGGGCGGAGGATGGTGTAGCTTGCATGGCTCCAGGCTCCGTCGTGGAAGATTTGCCGGACGAAGGAGGCGAGGCGGGGAGTGGCGTGGTCGTCCACGGCCTGGAGGATGTCTCCGCGGCGCACCCCGGCGCGGCGCCCGGCGGAGTCGGCTGGGGTCTGCTGCGCGCAAAGGCCGCCCGGAGCCTCCGTCCAGGAGATGCCATCGGTCGGGACGTTGTAGTTGGCCTCAGACGCGAGGTTTAGCCCGGCGAACACGCAGGCCGCCAGGGTGAGGGCCGCGAGGACGATGGCCAGTATGCGCGTTTGAGAGGCGTTCTTCATCGAAAGCTATGGCGGCTTCAGTCAGGTTTGCTGCACGTCAAATGCCAAACGATCCCTATGCGCAACGCCCGTTATCAGCAAGCTTTGTTCCCTTCCTACGGAGAATCATAGATCGGGTCTCAAGTTGCGGATACGTCTAGGACGGGAAAGAAGTTCCGGGATTCCTCCCACCAAGGTTGCATCTTTCTTGGTTCCTCGCCGCTTGACCGGGGGGTCAGGCTGATGTGAACTGAAAGGATGGAGTACTTTGGAGCAAGTCGGATGGCCAATGAGCTGCTGGACCGGGACGACCAGCATTTAATTCCGGTGTATGCGCGGTATCCGGTGGTGATGGAGCGTGGCGACGGCTGTCACGTGTTCGACGTGGACGGCCGGCGGTACCTGGATATGATGGCCGGCCTGGGCGTGAATGCCCTGGGCCATGGACACCCGCGAATGATCGCGGCGATGGTCGATCAGGCGGCAAAGATGGTGCATGTTTCTCCGCAGTACAGCAATCCATGGCCGGGGAAGCTTGCGGAGCGGCTGTGTGAGCTCTCGGGGATGGCCGGAGTCTTCTTTTCAACGGGCGGCTCGGAGGCTGTGGAAGGCGCGTTGAAGCTGGCGCGGACACACGGACGGCAGAGGGGCGGGGCGCCAAAGCATGAGTTGGTAGCGCTGCGTGGGTCGTATCATGGGCGGACGTTCGGCTCGCTGTCCGTCACCGGGCAGGACAAGTACTCGATCGATTTTGGCCCCGGGCTGCCGGGTGTCCGGTTTGTAGACCGGAACGATGTGGCTGGGCTGCGGGCCGTCGTCTCTGAGCGGACCTGCGCGATCCTGATCGAGCCCGTGATGGGCGAAGGCGGGGTGGAGATCTGCTCGCGCGAGTTTCTGGAAACCGCCCGCGAACTCTCCGACCAGAGCGGGGCTTTGCTGATCTTCGACGAGATTCAGTGTGGACTGGGTAGGGTCGGACGGTGGTTCGCGTTTGAGACGAGCGGCGTGCGACCGGATGTGCTGATCCTGGGCAAGCCGCTGGGGGGTGGCATTCCGCTGAGCGCGCTACTGGTAACGGAGAGCCTGTTCCATAGCTTCGGCGTGGCGAAACACGGCAGTACGCTGGGCGGAACTCCGCTGGCGTGCCGCCTGGGAGTGGAGTTCCTCGCCGTGATGGAAGCGGAAGGCGTGCTGGCGCGGGTTCAGGCGGCGGGAAGACGGCTTCGTGAGCGGCTTGATCTGCTGGCCGAGAGGTATGACGAGGTGGTGGAGGTTCGTGGCGAGGGACTGATGTTCGGCATGGAGCTGAGCGTGCCGGCCCGGCCGCTGGTGGAGGACGCCCTGCGCCAGGGGGTGATGTTGAACTTTGTGCAGGGCAAGGTTCTGCGCTTCCTGCCGCCGCTCATCTTGACTGAGGCCCAGGTAGATGAGGGGTTGGACGTGCTGGAGGCAGTGATGGCGAAAAACTTCAGCGCGGTCGTAAGCGCAGAGGCGCAGGTGGCGGTCGGAGCCTGACATTGGCCTTAGACCAGGTCTGAGGGAAATTTAAAGTACATCCACAAAGAGTCCCGCTCTGCCAGCAAGGCACCTGAGTTCGACGTGAACCTTTGTGCTCCTATTAACGTCTCTGTAATATCGGACGTGGCAGCTACACACGTGGCTGAGATTTGCAGATTTGGGGCGAGGCGATGAGCCGGACGGTTGCGGTTGAGAATTTCGTCGTGGACGTGGATGGAGTCAAGACGCACTACGCGAAGGCCGGAAGTGGCCCGGCGCTGGTGCTGGTGCATGGCTTGGTGGGGTCGGCTCGCAACTGGAACAAGAACATACGATTTCTGGCGCAGTTCCGGACGGTGTACGCACTGGACCTGGCGAACTCCGGGGAGTCGGAGCGTGTCGCTGGGTTGGATGCGGCGCTTGAGGCGCATGTAGACCGGGTGGTCCGCTGGATGGATCTGCTGGGCATCGAAATGGCCGACGTGGGCGGGCACTCGCATGGCGGGGCGATCTCGATGCTGCTGGCGGCTTGGCATCCGCAACGGGTAAGGCGGCTGGTTTTGTTTGCGCCGGCCAATCCGTTTTGCACGCTGGGCCATCCGCAGATGCGGTTTTACGCTACGTTTCTCGGCAGTCACTTCGCGCGGTGGATCATTCCGCTGATGCCAAGAGTGATGCACCGCCGGGCGCTTGAGCGGATGTACGGGGACAAGCGGCGGATCGACGAAGGCATCCTCAACGGCTATACCGATGGGCTGAACCGTTCGGCGATCGAGCATGTACTGGCGATCATGCTGCGCTGGCGCGAGGACATGAAGGTGCTCGAGGAGGCGCTGCCACAGCTGACCGGCGTAGAGACGCTGCTGGTTTGGGGCGATCGCGACCGCGCCGTGGCGCTGCGGTCAGGGCAGGAGCTGGCCATGCGGCTGGGTGCAAGGCTGCAGATCATTCCGGAGGCCGGGCACATTGCGTTTGAGGAGATGCCGGAGCTCTGCAACCCAACCGTGGGCGAGTGGCTGACGCAGGAAGCGCTCGTCTAGACCGGAAGAGCGAGGCTGAGGGTTTGCTGGAGCCAGTCGCTCAAAATGGCTCGCATCTGGTCGAGCTTGGGCGCCGGGCTGCCGGCCACACCCTGGAAGAAGTGCTCGGCACCGAGAATCGTGAAGCTGTTCCAGGGCAAGGACGCGGTCCGGAGAATCTGATCCAGGATTTCGGGAGGACAGAATTGGTCCTGATCACCGGAGATGAAACACTTAGGCTGGGTGCAGCCGTTGAGGAAGCCGTAGGTATAGTCGCGGCCGGCGGCGCGAACAGGCAGGCCGAGACCGACCAGGGCCTGTACGCGCGGGTCGCCGCAGCCGCCGCGCAGGGCGACGTTGGCCCCGAAGGAAAAGCCGGCGAGCAGGACCGGTTTGCCGAACTCGGCCTCAAGCCAATGGAGGGCTGCGCGTACGTCGTCCACCTCGCCTCGGCCTTCGTCGTGCACGCCTTCGCTGAGGCCGGTCCCGCGGAAGTTGAAGCGCAGCACCGGCAGGCCAAAGGAGCTGAACGCCTTCATGACGTGGTAGACGACCTTGGTGTGCATGGTGCCGCCGGAGGGCGGATGCGGATGGGCAATGAGCGCAGTGTAGGGCGGGTTGTCGATGCCGGTGTTGAGCAGAGCTTCGAGCCGGCCAGCGGGACCGCGGAGGTCGTCGACGGTGCGTACGTGCGACTGGTGGGGCATAGGACGAGGGTATAACAGCCGTCTGCCGCTGCCGGCAGGAGAGGGCGCGCGTGCCTGTGCTTTATGCTCTGGATATGGCGATCGATCCTCTTGAACTGACCCGGCAGCTCGTTGAGATTCCGTCGACGACATACCACGAGCATGATGCCGGAGTGTTTCTGCATGAGTACCTGGAGCAGCACGGGTGGACGGTGGAGCGGATGCCGGTACCCAAGCCGGAGGAGGGAACTCCCGGGGCCCAGGGCGGAGGCGAGCGCTTCAACGTGTATGGCAGTGAGCCGGGCGTGACCCCGGAGGTGGTGTTCTCGACCCACTTCGATACGGTTCCGCCGTACTTCGGTTTGCGCGAAGATGAGGCGTACCTCTACGGCCGAGGGACGTGCGATGCGAAAGGAATCCTGGCGGCGCAGGTAGCCGCGGCGGATCGGCTGCGGACCGAGGGAGTGAAGGTAGCGCTGCTGTTCGTGGTCGGGGAGGAGCGGGACTCGGCCGGCGCGAAGGTGGCGAATCGCTATCCGAAAGGGTCGCGGTTTCTGATCAATGGCGAGCCAACGGACAACCGGCTGGCGCTGGCTTCAAAGGGCTGTCTGCGGGTGGAATTGTTTGCGGAAGGAAAGATGGCGCACTCGGCCTACCCGGAGCTGGGCGAGTCGGCGATCGACAAGCTGATTGGCGCGCTCGGCGACATTGGCCGCCTGAGTTTGCCGGTGGTGGAGGGAATCGGCGAGTCGACGTTGAATGTCGGGTTGATCTCGGGTGGGCGCGCACCCAACGTGATCGCAGACCAGGCGGAGGCGCATCTGCTGGTGCGGCTGGTGGGCCCGAGCGAGGAGACGCGGGAGGCGATCCTCAAGGCTGTGGGTGGGCGCGCGCGAGTGGAGTTCTCGCTTGAGTTGCCCTTCGTGCGCATGCGCCAGGTGGGATCGCTGCCGACGATGGTGCCAAAATTTACGACCGACATACCGAGCCTGGACTCATGGGGCGAGCCGTTTCTGCTGGGGCCGGGGTCGATTCACGTGGCGCATACGCCGGACGAGCGGATCGCCAAGCCGGAGCTGCTGGAGGCGGTGGACATGTACGTTCAGCTGGCGAGGGACCTGGTCCGATGACGGTGCGCAAGGGCGTGGGTGAGGCCGTGGCAGTGTTCTTCCTGGTTTGGGTGGCGGCGGTGGTCGTAAGCTACGAGACCATGCCGACGCACACCACCGACGCGACGCACTTTGATACGCTGCTGGTGCTGGGGTCGCCTTCGGACCCGGATGGCAAGCCCTCCCCCGAGCAGCGCGAGCGTGTGATGGAGGCCGTGCGGGAGTTCCAGGCCGGACGCGCAGGGCACATCATCGTCAGCGGGGCGGCGGTGCATAACGAGTGGTGCGAGGCCGAAAGCATGGCGCGGGTCGCGGAGGCGGCCGGGGTGCCCGCCGAGGACGTGATCATCGAGCCGAAGGCGCAGAACACCATCCAGAACGTCTTCTACGCGCACCGGATCATGGAGCAGCACGGGTGGAAGACGGCGGAGGTGGTGAGCTCGCCAAGCCATCTGCCGCGGGCGTCGCTCATCCTCGAGCACTACGGATTCGGCTGGAGGACGCAGCCGGCGCATTGGCCTCCCGAGTACAGCGCGCAGCGGATCGCGCCGTATTACATACATGAGGCGATTGGAACGACAGTCCTTCGGTGGTTCGGGTTTGGCGAGGAAGCGTTTCTGCCGAAAAAGCCGAACTAGCTAGGGCCAGATTTGGGCCGAGGCTCGGTCTGGCGCGAGCGCCAGCGCGATGAGCTTAAGCGTCAGTGGCATGGCTGCAGAGATGTCTGCAGCCATGCCACTGGTTGGAGCAAGGCTCTGGTTAGAAGGTCAGCTTCAGGGCGAACTGAATGTTGAACGGTTCGCCATACCCGATGCCCGGTGCCGCTGCTCCGTTGCGCGTATTGGTCATAAGGCCGAAGGTGCTGCTGGTCGGGTTCACGTTCGGGTTCGCAAAGTTGTTGAAGTTGAAGATGTTGAAGATGTCGACGCGGAACTCCGACATGACCTTTTCGGTAACCGGAGTGTGCTTCAGGATCGAGAAGTCCACATCCCGGAAGTTGGGTCCGAAGAAGTTGTCTCGCTTCTCGTTTCCGTAGGTCCCAGTGACTCCGGCTGCGCAGCTTGCGGGGTTCGTCGCCGTTCCCGCGCCACCAGGACAGGTGAACGAGGGATTGGTCAGCGAGTTCTGGAGGTAGCGGTAAGAGCGTGCTGAAGAGGTGCTGGTTGCCAGTTGCACACCGGTGAAGGGGCTGACGCCGGTGTAGTTGGGCCGGTCCTTCAACTCGCCGGTACCGTCGACGTTGGTGGTGTACTGCGGGCTGATCGGCGTTCCCGAGGTGTAGGTGAAAAGTGCATTGAACTCGAAGCCCTTGGTGAGCCTGGGCGTGAAATGACCAAGCTGCGGCGCGCTGTAGATGGCATAGCCATTCACCACGTTGCGATTGTCGAAGGTGCTTGGGCCGTAATCCTGATGGAGGTTATAGCTGTTCATCGGCGTGGTGTTGCTGGAGGCATCGTCAAGAGACTTGGACCAGGTGTAATTCAGGTTTCCCGAAAAACCTTTCCACGGCGCTTGCCGTACGCTCGCCTGCAGCGAATGGAAGTTGGAGGCGGCCTCGAAGTTCAGCTGGTTGATGGCGAGCAGCTTGTGGGCGGTGAAGGCCGCGTTCTCTCCCGGGAAGCTCAGCTGCTGGTAGGGGCGATAGGTGGAGTCCGTTGTGGCGAGATTGGTCGATGTGCCGTTGGCGACGGGCTGGTTGATGTCATAGAGAACCTCAAGGTGCGACCCGAAGCTGCCGACGTACCCTACCGAGATAAGCGTGCTCTTGGCCAACTGCTGCTCGACATTGAAGCTGACCACGGACGCGCGCGGCATCTTGAAGTTCTGGTTGACGCCGAATGCGCCGACAGCTGGCGCGTTTGCACCCGCGAAGGGATTAACATTTGGAGCCCAGCGAACGTTGGTCTGGTTGAAGATGACGGCGGCATCGGCACCGGCCGGATTGTTCTGGGCGTAGGCAGCCCCACCGTTGGTGGTGGTGCCGGTGATCCAGCTGCTCATGGCGGGGAAGTCGTAGAAGATGCCGTAGGAGCCGCGGACCACGGTGCGCTCATCGTTGAACGGCGCGTAAGAAAAACCAACGCGTGGTGCGACGCCGCCGAAGTATTCCGGGTAGTAGCCCTTCTGAAAACCGGGCGTTGTTCCTGGAACGAACTGGTAGATGTCGTTGGCAGCCGCCTGGATCACGCCGGGAACGGTGTAGCGCACGCCATAGTTGAGGCTCAGTTTTCGGGTAGCCTGGAAGTCATCCTGTGCCCAGAAATCCTCGGTGTTGAAGGTCCAGACGCGTTGCGCGTTGCCTTGCAGAAGACGCGCGCCGGAGGAGTTGGTGGGCGCACCGATGAGGAAGTCGGAGATATCGGAGAGCTGGGTGCCGGGACCGCCCCATGGACCGCGCGATCCATCGAAGGTGAAGGTGCCGCGAGAGCTCGAGAAGTAAAGCTGGTTGACGTTAGAGTGACGATACTCGCCGCCGAATTTGAGCTCGTGCTTGCCCAGGGTCCAGTGGAAGGTATCCGTAACGTGGCCGGTGACGTCCGTGCGCCCGGAGGGCTGGGTTGCGCCGGTCTGGTCGAAGCCGGTGACCAGGATGCTGGGCGCGCCGGCTGCGATGATGGGGTTGGTTATGCCAAGATTGAGGTTGGCGTTCGCCTGCGGAGAGAAGTTCTGGTCCGCATCGTTGAAGGTCTGCAGGAAGTAATTTGTTGCGAACGTGACCGTGTTCAGCAGGCGTGGCGTAAAGATGTACGTGTGAACGACGCCGAAGTTATGGATGTGCATGGGCGCGGTCTGGAAGTACTCCGCATAGTCCGACGCCGTGGGCGCAGTCTGCGTTCCTGTCGTTCCGAGATAGCGCAGGGAGACTGTTTGTTTGGGACTGAAGTGGTGATCGAGCTTGATGATTCCGTTGTAGCTGTTGTAATTGGAGGTACCGCTGGCGAAGTAGTTATTGATGGTGGCCGCGCCACCTTTGGAGTTGGGTGGGTAGAGCAGGCCGTACAGGCTGAGGCTCAGTGGATTGGCGACGTAAGGCTTTCCCGTAGTTGGATCCGTGTACTTAGCAATGTTGGCTTAGCCAGCCGACGGGCAGCTCGGTGAAGTTGAACTCGCCGGCCTTGTTGGAGGTGTCGTTCAACACGGTGTCTGTGGCTGGGTTGACCAGCTTGAGCGAAGCGCCGACAACGACCGCGCCGGTTGCATCGGTAACCCTTCCCGAGACTGTGCCATGAAAGGTTTGCGCGAGGGCGGAGGAGCCCGACATCAAGGCAACCGGAAGCGTAATGGCAAGAATGTGACGGCGATCAAGCTTGGAAAGCATAGGACTCCTTCAAGGGTGCGGGCAGGGGAGTGCGTCAGCCGGCATCAGGGCTGGCGGGCTGGTCCGCCTGGGACCGGCATCGCCGAACATTGCATGCGGCATGAGTCTAGTTTTAGGTAATGTGGCCGATATTATTCAGAAATCTGTTTTAGGTCAATCGACTTTCCTAAGTCGCTCTTTGTCCCCGGGCGTAAAAAGTAAGTCCCTGCTCTGACATCCGTGGTCGTTTCACTTACTTGCTTCAGAGTCGAGCAGCGTAGAACAAATCCGAGCTATAGGCACAAGAGCCTAGAGATTGCTTCGCAGCAGGAAAAGTGCTTAGATACGACCATCACTCTTTTTAGCAACGGAACGGAAAGCGGTCTGCGGGTAAGCCATCGCAGTCCCCGTTCGAGTCGTTGCAGATGGACCGAATGCCTGTATTTTCTGAATAGGGAGCGGAATGGCGCATAGGGAAAGAATCGCCTTGAGGCTGGGCACGCTGCTCGGTTGCGCACTGGTTGCGGTTCCAAGCTTTGGACAACAAAGCAGCATGCCCGGCAGCCCGGCGATCGTACAGCCTGGAGCTCCGGGGCAGGAAAATAAGGTACTGACTCCCAAGACCGCGAAGGCCGACCTTCGTCCGCCATCGAAGGCTGATGTCGATTTTATGCAGGGCATGATTATGCACCATAACCAGGCTGTTGAGATGACGGAGTTGTTGAAGACGCGCTCGCAGGATTCTGAGGTGCGCGAGCTGGGCAAGAAGATCGATGTTTCGCAGACCGACGAGATGCGCTGGATGAAGCAGTGGCTTACCGATCGGGGACTGCCGCTCTCTGCGCCGATGGACATGGGTGGCATGGATATGCCGGGCATGGACATGAGCTCGATGATGCCGGCGATGCCGGGAATGTTGACTACGGCGCAGATGAACACGTTGCGCAAGGCAAGCGGACCGACGTTCGATCATTTGTTTCTAACGGGAATGATTCAGCACCACACCGGCGCGCTCACCATGGTGAAGCAGCTCTTTGCCAATCCCGGTGCGGGTCAGGATCCGCAGTTGTTTGACTTCGCGAGCGATGTAGACAACACGCAACAGGCGGAGATCGATTACATGCAACACATCTTGAAGGAGAAGAAATGACCTCAGAAACGATCTCTCGTTGTTCTCGTAGCGTGGCGTGGACGGCCCTTACCCTGGCCGGATTTTTTCCCGCGCTGTTGCCTGGCCAGACGGCCTCTCTGCAGCCGCCATCTTCACCGAGCGGTCCGAGTGCGCCCACCTCTTCTGTTTATGTCAATCCGCGCTCCGGCCCGGACGATCCGCGCGTCGGCCTGAAGGGCGGCCTGTATGACGCCGCAGTCGCTGCCTCCGGACTGCAGCTGGTGATGACGACGCCCAAGCCTGCCGGGTTCGCGCCCGATATGGATTCGATCAAGGCAGTCGATGCGACGCCTGCTCCCGCTCCGGTGAATCCGGATGCGCCTCGGACCGCGGGTGCACGACCGCCTGCCGGTCCTCGCGCCAACTACGGCGGCACCAACTCCGATCTCGCCTTCGACAGCAAGTATCTCTTCAACGGCAACTACTCCGGCGTGAATATTTATTCCATCGCGGACCCCGCACATCTGAAGCTCATCACGTCCATAGTCTGCCCAGGCGGCCAGGGAGATGTATCGGTTTATGGCCATCTGCTCTTCATGTCGGTCGAAGCCGCGAACGGGCGCATGGACTGCGGCACGCAGGGCTTTGCGACCACGGAACCTGCGCTGACGCCTCCCGCCGCAGACGCGACACCGGAGCAGATTGCAGCCTTCCGGGCCGCGATGCGGAAGATGCCCGATCCCACTCCCGATCGCGTCAAGGGCGTTCGCATCTTCGACATCAGCGACATCACCAATCCCAAACAGGTGAAGGATGTTCAGACCTGCCGCGGATCGCATACGCACACACTGGTGGTCGACCCCAAGGACAAGGACAATGTGTATCTCTATGTGTCCGGGTCGGCGGGTGTGCGGCCCAAGGCGGAGCTCGGCGGCTGCTCGGAGGGCGACCCGAACGTCGACCCCGATACGGCGCTCTATACCATCGTCGTGATCAAAGTGCCCCTGGCTCATCCGGAGCTTGCAGCAGTAGTCAACAGCCCGCGTATCTTCCAGGATGACAAAACCGGCGCGGCTAACGGTCTTTGGAACGGCGGCAATCATGGCGATGGCACGCAGACGACCTCGGCCACGCGTGGCTGCCACGACATTACCGTCTACTCGGCCATGGGCCTGGCTGCCGGCGCGTGCTCCGGCAATGGCATCCTGCTCGATATCTCCGACCCCGTGCATCCCAAGCGGCTGGATGCAGTAACGGATTCGAACTATGCCTTCTGGCATTCGGCCAACTTTTCAAACGATGGCAAGACGGTCTTGTTTACCGATGAGTGGGGCGGTGGCGGCCAGCCGCGCTGCCGCGTCAGCGACCCGATGAACTGGGGTGCGGATGCCATCTTCGACATCACAAAAGACAACAAGTTGAAACTCGAGTCGTATTACAAGATGCCCGCGCCGCAGACCGACAAGGAGAACTGCGTTGCGCACAACGGATCGATGATTCCTGTGCCCGGCCGCAACATCGAGGTGCAGTCCTGGTACCAGGGCGGCGTCTCCATTGTGGACTACACCGATCCCTCGCACCCGTTTGAGATCGGCTACTTCGATCGCGGGCCAGTCGATAATTCCAGGCCGGCGATGGGCGGCCAATGGTCGACCTACTACTACAACGGGTACATCTACGGCTCGGAGATTGCCCGCGGAACCGATGTCTTCAAGCTAGTTCCGACCAAGTACCTTACCCAGAATGAGATCGACGCGGCCGCCCAGGTCCATCTGGCGGAACTCAACGTGCAGGATCAGCCCCGGATCACATGGCCTGAGACTGCCGTCACGGCCCGCGCTTATCTCGACCAGTTGGCCCGCGACACCAGCGTGACGCCCCAGCAGACCACCGACCTGAACGCGGCCCTGGACAGCAAAAACGCAAAGAAGCTGAAGCAGATGAGCAAGAAGCTCGACACGGATGCGGCTGCTGCAAAGACACCGGAGGATGCAGTGCGCATGCACGAGCTGGCCAGGATCATGAGCCAGTCCAGCCTGTAGGGCAAGTCCGATGAGGGGTCGGCCTGAACGGGCTTGTTATGCCGTTCAGGCTTTCTTCTTACTGCACGAACAGACATGGCCTCGCCGCTTCTTCGCTTGCGCTCCTCTCTGCCGCCGCCCTGTACTATCAGGGTGAGCCTCGATCCAGATGAGGGGAGCGCGGAGGGTCGTTGCCGGAATACATTGATGGGTCGAATGGCCGAAGCCGGCGCTCAAGACGCCACCTCCTGGTCCTCGCAGGAATCCTCTTCGTCATCCTCCTTGCGTTTCGTTCTACGCTTTCGGAGTGGGTGGATCTTCTCTGGTTCGACTCGCTCGGCTACGGAGCCGTCTTCTGGCGAACGCTGATTATCCAGCTGGTGATCTTCGCCGGTGCCACAGCGGTCACATTCCTGATTCTCTACGGCGCCTTTTCTATGGTTCGGCTCTCGCATGAGGCCGACCTTCCTACCGATCACGCCATTGTCGTTGGCGGACAACGCTTCAGCCTTTCCGTAGCGCCAGCTCTCCGCTTCATCTCCCTGGCTGTTTCAGCCGTTTTGGCTTTGCTGACCGGCCTTGTGATGATGGAGAATTGGTCGACTCTTGCCTTGTTGTGGTACGCACCGCACAACGCTGGAGAAGCCGCGGATTCTCTCTTCGGCCGCCCTCTGCGCTTCTTTCTCTTCACTCTGCCCGCTTGGCGTCTGTTGGATGGCTGGCTGCTTACCCTGGGCCTGGCCACGTGCGCCGTTGCTGTGCTCTTTCTGCTCATCACCAGTGGGTCGCGTACGCTCGGCTCGCGTCGCCTGCGGCTTGCTCCTTCTCCCTGGCGCGGACTTTCTGTCACGGTTGCCTTTCTGCTGCTTGTCCTCGCAATGACCGTGTATGTGGATCGATTTGAGCTTCTGCTTGAGCATCACACCCTGTTTGACGGCGTTAACTATACCGACGCACACATTACGATTCCCGGGCTGCTCCTTGTCTGTGCTGCGCTTGTGCTCGGTGCCGTGCTTGCTGCCGTCAACGCGGCCCGCGAGTCGCAGGGCTCTTGGATTCTGGGTGCGGCAGCCCCGGCTGTCGCGTCGTACGTCGCTCTCAGCGTTGTGAGCTGGTACGTCAGCAGCTTCGTCGTCAAGCCGAACGAGTTGGTCAGAGAAACGCCCTACATTACCGAGAACATCCGGATGACCCGCCAGGCGTATCGTCTCGATCGCTTTTCGCAAAGTGAGTTTCCCGCGGAAACCTCCGTGGATGCCACCGACCCGGCGCACAATCAGACCACGTTCCAAAACATCCGCCTGTGGGACTGGCACGCCCTCCAAGACACGCTGCGCCAGGTCCAAGAGATACGCACCTACTACGACTTTCCGGAGATCGACATTGACCGCTATGAACTCAATGGCACGACGCGCGAGGTCATGCTCGCCGAGCGAGAACTGAATGTCGAGAAGCTTCCCGTGAGCAGCCGTAACTGGATCAACGAGAAGCTGATCTATACGCACGGGTACGGCGTCACCATGAATCCCGTGAACGGGTTTACTCCCGAAGGACTTCCCAACCTGCTGCTGAGTAACATGCCTGTGCAGAGCACCGTTGCCGGCTTGAAGGTGACACGGCCAGAACTTTACTTTGGTGAGCTTACCGACACCGACGTCTATGTAAAAACCCGGCAGCAGGAGTTCGACTATCCGCAAGGACAAAGCAATACGCTGACCTCCTACCAGGGTAGCGGCGGCATCGTCCTGGGAGGGTTTTTTCGTCGCGTCCTGCTTGCTGCGGACCGGGGCGATCTGTCCACGTTGCCCTTCAGCGACGACGTCACTCCAGAAAGTCGCCTGCTCATGCACCGCAACATTCGGGACCGCGTGGGCAAGCTGGCCCCCTTTCTTACCTTCGACCAGGATCCATATATCGTGGTCGGCGCGGACGGACGCCTCTCCTGGATTCTTGACGCTTATACGACTTCCGATAGCTATCCCTACTCAACTCACTACACACTCGCGGACAACTCCGTGAATTATCTGCGCAATAGCGTTAAGGCGGTCATCGATGCTTACAGCGGTGCCGTTACGTTCTATGTCTTCGACTCCAGCGACCCTGTCCTCTCTGCGTATCGAAACATCTATCCCACCCTCTTTGTCGACTCCTCTCGAATGCCTGCCGACCTTCGTCGTCACATCCGCTATCCAGAGGATCTTTTCAAGTTACAGTCTGAGGTGTACGGGCTTTATCACATGACTAATCCCGAGGTCTTCTTCAACCGCGAGGACCTATGGACCGTTGCGACCGAGATGGGCAGCGACGCCAACGGCCAACAAACCGTTCAGCCCATGCAGCCCAATTTTGTGTTGATGAAGCTTCCTGAAGGCAGCGCCGAAGAGTTTGTTCCCATTCTTCCATTTACCCCGGCCAACCGGAACAACCTCATCGGCTGGATCGCGGGGCGGTCGGATGGCGATGCCTACGGGACGGCGGTAGTTTACGACTTTCCCAAAACGCGCCTTATCGACGGCCCACAACAGATTGAAGCGCGCATCGATCAGAACGCGCAACTCTCCGGCCAGCTCACTCTTTGGAATCAGCAAGGATCCCATGTGCTTCGGGGCAGTCTGCTGGTGATTCCTTCAGGGCGCGCGCTCCTCTACGCAGAACCCATTTATCTGCAGGCTCAGCAAAGTCCCATGCCGGAGCTTCGTCTTGTAGTTCTTGCAGTGCAGGACAAGCTTGCCTACGGCACCAGCTTCCAGGCCGCGCTTGCCTCTCTGTTTGGCGGCGAGCCATCGTCGCTCACCGGAAGCGACTCCTCCAGGCCAGCACCAGCCTCACCCTCCGACGCCTCGGTTCAGACATCGATCAGCCCTGCATCGAGTGTCCACTCGTTGATCACTGAGGCCGGACAGGACTTCACCGAATATGAGCGGCTTACCTCAGCCGGGAAGCTTGGCGAAGCTGGAAAGAAGCTCGAAGCGTTGAAGGATGTTCTTGGAAAGCTGAGCGCACAGGCGAAGTAGGCGTTCCTGATTCGCCAAAGCTCGCCCAAGGTCGCAGCATCGATCGAAGGACCACTTGAGACAAAACGCCGATCTGGCACGGGGCCAGTGCGCAGCAGAGACTGCGGATACTGCGAACAGGAATGCACTTGCAACGCTGATGTATAGTCATCTGCATACACGCTTAGGACTGGAAGGGCTGGAACTCTCAGCCAAATCCTGAACAGCCTCGTTTTATGAGCGGCCGCTGGCGTGTTTACCGGGTAGACAAGAAGCATGGAGAGAGAACGGAGCGCGGAGCCGAGAGACCCCTACAAGGGGGTGACCGCTGCGCTCCTCACTGCAAGTGCAGTAGGTACGGTGGCGGCTCTGCTAGGCGGCCTATGGCTGGGTGACCTGGTGGTGCTCGCCGCGGCGGTGGCGCTGGGACTTGCCTCGGGTATCCTGACCGCGGTCTTTCGTGTGCAGGACTCGCGCTTGCATGCGCGGACGCTACCAACGGGCACGGACGTGCCCTCCGTCGTAGCGGAAGCTGCAGCGTCGGACGAGCCCGCAGTCGTTCTCTCCGCCACCTCTGCTGCCGACCCTGCGCTCAAGGCGAGCCGGTTATCTGCGCTTGGGCAGGCTGGTCTGCGAGCGGCGAGACAGCTGCGGAAGGCCGAGCTGGATGTCTCCAGCATTTGCATTCTTGCGGGCGTTTCGGCCATTGCGCTGCTGCTTACGCAAACACTGCAAACCGAGCGGCCTTCGGTGCGCGTCGCCGGTGTGACTGCCGGTCTGTTCCTGCTGGCGGCGGGGGCTGCCACGCTGGCTGCGCGATACCTGGCGGGGTTGGGCCGGGCTGCTTCCGCGCCGTACCCTTTTCCGGAGAGCGTGAACCTGGCCCGAGGGGCACGCGTGCTGGCCTGGGTGCTGCTGCTGGTAGCGGTCTCTCCCGGGCTGGCGTGGGAAGGCCTGTACAGCGCGGTCCACTTCATCTACCTGCTGGTTCTCGCGTTCGATGCGGCCATTTGCTTCAGCTTCTTCCGGGCCAGGAACCGGCGGAGCGTGGATGGGTCGAGCGTGCCGCTGGACTTTGCGGTGCTGGCGATCTTCGGGCGCAGGGCCAATGTGTTTGCGAGCGCGCTCGATGCCGCCGAGCAGCAACTGGGGATTGACCTGCGATCCACCTGGGCACTGCTGCTGGTGCGACGGACGCTCGAGCCGCTGATCCTCTGCTTGTGCCTGCTTGGATGGCTTTCGACTGCGCTGACCGTAGTCGGGGTGGAGGAGCAGGGCCTGGTTGAGCGCTTTGGGCGGCCGCATGGGGCGCAGCCCTTGAATCCCGGACTGCATGTGCATCTGCCGTGGCCGGTGGACCGGGTGATCCGCGTTCCGGTGCAGCGCATCCAGACGGTCCAGGTGGGGCATGAGGGCGACGAGAAAGAAGGTCCTGAGGATGTCCTGTGGGCGGTGGAGCATGCGCCAAACGAGTACACGCTGCTGCTGGGCAACGGCCGGGATTTGATCACGATCGACGCGGCAGTGCAGTACCGGATTGTGAACGCTCCGGCGTGGGCCTACAACACGCAGAATCCGGCGGTGGCTCTGAAGGCGATTGCGTATCGCGCGGTGATGCGCTCGACCGTGGATCTGACTTTGTCTGACGCGCTCTCGCAAAACATCGCAACGCTGACCGGCCAGATGCAGAAGATGGTGCAGCAGGAGGCGGACACGCTGGGGCTGGGCGTGACGATCATCAGCTTTACGGTGGGCGGCATGCATCCTCCGGTGCCGGTCGCCTCGGCGTATGAAGAGGTCGTCTCGGCGGAACTGGGCAGGGTGACGGCGGCGGTGGACGCACAGGCGTACCGCAATGCGACGGTTCCCGCGGCCGAGGCTGCGGTCATAGCCGGCGAGAACGCCGCGCGGGCGGAGGGTCTGGAAACTATGGCACTCGCCTCCGGCCAGGCGTGGAGCTTCCGTACGCTCGAGTCGCAGTACCGCGCTGCGCCGAGCGAGTTCTTCTTCCGGCGACGTTTGGAAACGATGGAGAAGACGCTTCCTTCGCGTCCGTACACAGTGGTGGACTCCCGCTTCTTGCGGGCTGGAGGTGAGATATGGATGACTCGCTAGTCTCGCTAAACGCGCCAGACGCGTTGAAAGCTCAACGCTGGCTGCGGGCCGCAGTCGGTACGCTGGCTCTGCTGGCCATTCTCTTCAGTGCGACCGCGGTGATTGTCAAAGAGGGCGAGGCGGTGCTCATCACGCGCTTCGGCCGTCCGCTGCGCGCAGCCACCAGTCCAGGCCTGCACTGGAAACTACCCTGGCCGATCGACGGAACGGTGTCGCTCGACATGCGGCGGCGGGTCTACGAAACTGGTCAGGCCGAGATGCTGACGCGAGACAAGAAGAACATTATTGCGCGGACCTTCGTCGTATGGCGGGTGGGAGATGCGCTTACCTTTAGCCAGGCGCTCGGCAGTGAAGGCAGCGCCGAAGGAAAGCTCGACGGTCTGCTCACCAATGCGGCCATCGGAACGCTGGGTGGGCACGATCTTTCCGCACTGGTTTCAACCACGCCGAGCGACCTGCAGGTAGACCAGATCGAGTCGCAGCTCCTGGCCTCTTCGGCTCCTGTGGCGCTGCACAACTACGGAGTCGCGATCGAACAGATTCGTCTGGAACGGATTGCGCTGCCCGAGGAGAATGTGGCCGCGGTCTTCGACCAGATGCGGGCCGAGCGCCGTCAGTTTGCGGCCAAGTACGAAGCGGAAGGTCAGCAGGAGGCCAGCAAGATCCGCTCGCAGGCGCAACTGGACGCAGCCAAGATTACCTCTGAGGGCACGGAGGAGGAGGCGCGCATCCGCGGCGAATCGGCGGCGCAGGTGGCCAAGACGTATGCGGACGCGCATCGGGTCGATCCGGAGTTGTACCGCTTCACGCGTTCGCTCGACTCACTCGACAAGCTGGTAACCGGGAATACGACGCTGATTCTGCGGACGGATTCGGAGCCCTTTTCCATGCTTCAGGGCAAGGAGCACAAGTGAGCGTGGCCGTATGAGGCGCACCGGCCCACCCTCTGAGATCGTTCGACTGGCTGAGCCGTTGGGCCAGGCCGTCGATTGGGCCTGGCAGCGAATGCACTGGTGGATTGCCGCGATGGCGGTCCTCTACGCTCTGTCCGGAATCAGCGTCATCAAGTCTGATGAGGTTGCGGTGGTGCTGCGTTGGGGACGCCTGGTAGGCGCAACCCCGGCGCTCCAGGAGCATGGACCGGGACTGCTTTTTGCGCTGCCACGCCCGATCGACCAGGTGGTCCGCGTACAGGTAAAGCATGTGTGGGAGATTCCCGTGACGACGCTCGCCCCCGGTCCGGAGCCGATGAACGAGTCCGGACGCCCTACGCTGAACCCGCTAACCCAGGGCTATGCGCTGACAGGAGATCAGAACGTGGTGCAGGCCACCATGATGGCTCGCTATCGTGTGAGCGACCCGGCCGAATGGGCGTTTTACGGGCCGAAGTCAGAGAACATTTTGCGCGCAGAGGTCACCGCGGCCATGGTGCGTTCGCTCGGTGAGATGGGCGTCGATCAGGTGCTGTCCGATGGCCGGGAGCGGCTGGTCGCAACGACCACCCGACGAGCGCAGGCGGGTCTGGACGCGGCGCACTCCGGTCTTCAGCTTTCTTCTCTCGAGCTGACGCGGCTTGCTCCGCCGCAGGCGCTGGCGAGCAGCTTCGACTCGGTGCAGAGCGCGTTCATCGGCGCGCAAACGCAGAAGAGCGAGGCGCAGGCGACAGCCGAAGAGGCGATCCCCACGGCGCGTGCGCAGGCCGATTCCGTGGTCCAGAAGGCACATGCGGACGCGGACTCCGACCTGGCGGCCGCGGTAGGCGCGGCGGATGCGTTTCGAGCGCTTGAAAAGGAGTACCGGGCCGACCGGGGCGTCGTCCGGGAGCGACTTTACCGGGATGCGGTCGAAAAGGCGATCAACGTTGCGGGAGGCGTGCGCTGGGTGCCTCCGCCAGAGGGCTCGAGCTACCACGGTTTCCGCATTACGGTCGGCCCGAACTCCAGTGTGACTGCCGTGTACGGCGAATCCGGAGAGGCGGGTGAGCCATGAGCGCCGCCGCTGCACAGCCGCTCGCCAACGACGACCGAAACGTTCCGGGAAGCCTGACGTTGCGTGAACGGCAGCGTATCAGCCTGCGTCTCGGAGCGGGACTGATTGGGATTGGGCTGCTCGGCCTGGGAACCCTGCTCATCCGGCTGGAGCCCGATCAGTGGCAGATCGGCGAACTGTGCAAGGGGCTGGCCGCCGCCGTGGTCGGCATTCCCACACTGATCTCCGGCGTGCGCGGGATCGTAACCGGGGACACACGCCGAGCGACCGACCAGCTGGTGGCGATCGCGGTTCTGGCGGCCGCGTCGCAAGGTCAATTTGCCACGGCGACCTTCATCCCGCTGCTGCTGGAGCTCGGCCGGCTGTTCGAAGAGAGAAGCTCGCTCGGTGCGCGGGCGGCGATCGACGGCATCCGCGCGCTGGGTGCTCGCCACGCCGTGCGTTGGCGCAACGGAGTAGAGGAACGCGTGGATCCGAACGACCTTCGCCCCGGTGACGAGATCCTGGTCAGGCCCGGGGAGAGGATTGCTGTCGACGGCACAGTCCTCGAAGGGCGCGCCGCGGTCGATCAGTCGGCAATTACGGGCGAGTCGATGCACGAAGACGTAGGGCCGGGCAGTCCGGTGTTTGCGGGAACGCTCGCCATCGACGGGCTATTAAAGGTGCTGGTGCGCGGAGCGGGTGCCGATACAGTTCTGGGCCGGGTGGTGCAGCTGCTGGCCGAGGTGGAGCATACGACGGTGCCGATCCTTCGCCTGTTCGAGCGGCGGGCCGGCGTCTGGCTGCCGCTGGTCCTGACGATTGCGGCCACGACGCTCTTCTTCACAAACAATCTGTCGCGGGCGATCGCCGTGCTGGTGGTCGCGACGCCGACGGCGCTGGTGGTTGCCGGACCGGCCGCCGTGGTCGCGGCTATGACCATTGCGACGCGGCTGCGCATCCTGATCAAGAGTGCGGATTTTCTCGAGCGAGCGTCCGAGGTGGACACACTGATTCTCGATAAGACAGGAACCGTGACGGTGGGCGCACCGGTCGTGACCCACATCCGGCTGGTCGATGCGGCTTCGGAGCAGTCGCTCTTGGCGATAGCAGCGGCATGCGGATTCGGCTCGCTGCATCCTGTCTCGCGTGCGGTGGTGGCGGAAGCGCTGGCGCGGGGAATCGTGAGCAAGCCTCCACAGGACCTGCAGGAGCGGCCAGGGCTGGGCGTGGTAGCCACGGTGGACGGGAAGGCGGCGATGCTTGGCCGGCGCATGTTGCTGACCGAGCTTGGCCTCGATACAGGGCCGGCCGAGGCGGAAGACGTATCGCAGGTCTGGGTCGGCTTCGGCGGGCGCTGTCTTGGATGCATTGTGCTGCGCGATCAGCCCCGGCGTGAGGCCCGCGAGGCGCTGGCCGCGATGCGAAATCTTGGCATCAGTCGGCTCATCCTGCTGACGGGAGATAAAACGGCGGCGGCGCAGGAGGTGGGCCGGGCGCTCGGGATCGATCATGTGATCGCGGAGGTGTTACCGGCGCAGAAGCTCGAGGTCGTTCGGGCCGAGCAGGCTGCCGGGAGGGTGGTGATGATGGTCGGCGATGGAGTGAACGATGCCCCGGCGCTGAAGGGCGCGGATGTCGGGGTAGCGGTGGGCGCGGAGCTGAATGAGGTGGCTCTGGGCGGTGCGGACGTGGCGCTGCTCGGAACGGACCTTGGCCGGCTGCCCAGCCTGATCGGTCTCGCCGATCTTACCCGGTCGGTGATCGGGCAAAGCGTGTGGCTGGCGTTCGGGCTGTCCGTGGTGCTGATCGTGCTGGCTGCTACGGGGGTGCTAACTCCAGTTACCGGTGCGCTGATGCAGAGTGCGGCGGTACTGGCAGTGGTGGCGAACAGTGCGCGCATCCTGAAGTTCGGTGCGCAAAGGCTGGACGAGCCCTCGACCGGAGAAGGCGTCCGAAGATCACCGACAGGCTGAACAAACTCCGAAGAGGAAGAAGTCGTGCCCGGTGACCTTGAAGCCTTTGGGGAGGTTCGGTTGGGCCTGGATGTGGCAGCCGGGCATCTCGAAAATCTTGTTGCAGTCCGTGCAGCGGAAGTGATGGTGATGTTCTTTGCCGGCTACCTCGTAGCGTGCAGTTTCTCCCGGCACCGCGATGGCGGTGAGCCATTGTTCTTCAACCAGCGTGGCGATATTGCGATAGACGGTCGCGATGCTGATCCCCTGGACCTTCTTTTGCGCGTAGGACAGCGTCTCCTCCGGAGACAGAGGGCGATCCGCGCTGACGAACGCGGCTCGAATGGCGTCTCGTTGGCGGGTATTTCGAAGTTGGACGGGCAAGGACTCCTCCGTGGCAAC
>CAXTQE010000013.1:43895-45546 GCA_964246225.1 uncultured Acidobacteriaceae bacterium
CAATAGATTTGCTGAGTATCGTCTCTCATTTCATAGCGAAGTAAAGAAGCTGCTGCCCGCTGCGATGCAGGCTAGGGGTAAGCTCATACGGCGCGAACACCGATCCTAATCTGAGAGAGACTAGGCTTTTCGCTAATGATTACGTATTAGCATTTACATGATGAGCACGTCAGTTACGCTGCCCACAACAGTTCTCTCCGGCTTCTTAGGCGCTGGTAAAACTACCCTCCTCCAGCATGTGCTCAACAACCGCTCTGGACTGCGAGTCGCTGTCATCGTCAACGATATGAGCGAGATCAACATCGATGCGCAGCTAGTAGCTCAAGGCGGGTCCGGACTCAGCCGAACGGAAGAGAAGCTGGTTGAGATATCGGTGCTGGCATGGATCGCCCGGAGCTAGAGCGCAGCCTTGATGCGGCTCTGCTCACCGAGGAGGAGATGCTGGCCGGGCCCGCGGTCTGGTCGCAGTTGAACGATCCCTTTGCGGCGCACCTGGCCTATGCGGAAGCCTCCCAACAGCAAGCCGAAGCGAACAGTGTCGTCACGGCATGACGTTTTCGTAGGAAGGCAGGAGAACACAATGGCAAAAGTCTGTCCAATCACCGGCAAGCGGGTGATCTTCGGAAACACGTCTCGCACGCCAACAACAAGACGCGCCGCCGCTGGGAACCGAACCTTCAGTGGAAGCGCATCTGGCTTCCCAGTGAGGGCCGCTTCAAGCGTATGCGCGTCAGTGCACGCGGACTTCGCACCATGAGCAAGCTCGGTGTGGAAGCCGCGCTGCTAAAAGGAGCGCGTGCCGCCCAGAAGGGAACACACTAAATGCGAACCATCATCAAGCTCGTCTCAAGTGCGGGTACTGGCCACTTCTACACGACGACGAAGAATCCGAAGCTGCAGAGCGGCAAGTTGGAGCTGCGCAAGTACGATCCAAAATTGCATAAACATACTCTTTATCGAGAAGCCAAGGCATAGCGAGCAGGCATCCATTGTCTACACCGAGTGGTCCTGCTTGCCAGGAACTAGAAACACTGCCCGCATCCCATACGCATTCCGGGCCACGTTCGTTACCTGCCGGCTTCTCTCCGACGGCGCGGCAGCGCGCTGCTGAGCCAGCAGTGCTGGCTTTGGGGTCAGGACATCAAGCGGGTTGAGGGTAACCTGCTGCTGGAGTATGGATTTGATCGTCTTCGGCCACCAGAGGGTGAGGTGGGCTCCTCGCAATACACCTTGGCTCTCGAGGGCGGAACACACGTGCGCTTGTGGGGCTTCGGTCTTTACTACGGCGCCGCGCAAGGGCTGTTCCTGAACCGCTTTGAGTTTATACCTCGTTCCGCGAGCTCTTCCGACCTCTGGCAGACGGCCAGACAGCTTGCCGAAATGCCGCGCCACTTCGACCCAGGTTTGCTGGGTGATGCCTTGCATTGGGTCGCTCGCTACGAGTCCTGGGTCGCGGTAACTCTTGGGCCAAATTACCGGCGCATGACATTAGCAGGTTGGAACGCTCGTATCTCTGCTCCCACTCTGCTCGACAAGGCATGGACGGATCTCGCCCGAACCATGGTTCTGACGTCGGCTCGATAGCCGGCGCAGTCGCTTGCCTCCGAAGTTTTGCAGAACACGCGCGGGTTGCATGAACGTTCCAGCGTCC
>CAXTQE010000014.1:0-45392 GCA_964246225.1 uncultured Acidobacteriaceae bacterium
CCCCTAATCCAGGAACCCGCGCCTCCACCTTCGCCGCCGTAGGTTCCGCCGGCACACGCACCGCCGCCAGCCTCTCCGACACACGCTCCGGCACAGCCTGCCCCAGCACCTCTGCCGGCACCAGCGGCCTCTCTACCGGAGGATGCAGCGCACGCTCCATGTCCGCCAGGCCCCACGTCCCATCCAGCCCATGCCGGACCACCTGGTCGAACGGCGCAGGAAGACGAAGCGCCGAGGTCCACTGCCGCTCCAGCGTCAAACACTGCATCAGCAACACCGCCAGGTCATGCACATCGCGCTGCCGCAGCTCCTGACACATCGTCTGCGGTTGAAACTCCGGGTCCACCACGCACTCGCGCACGCAGTCGCTGCGCAGCTTCACCACCTCGCCCGTAGCCACAATGCTGGCAGGCTCGATATGCTCGTGGACCAGCCCGATCGCATGCAGCGCACTCAGCGCCGCCATCACGCTCGTCGCCACCTGCATCGTCTCCACCGCCGTCAGCGGACGCTCCTCCAAAATCTCCGCCAGGCTCCCATCCGTCGCTTCCATCAGCGCATAGGTCAGCGGAACCCCGTCAAACGTCGTCGCTCCAAACGTCTTGATCTCCACCAGGTTCGGCTGATGCACCTCGGAAACCTGCCGCCACCGCTCCAGCATCTCGTGCTCGTCGTTCAACGATTCGGTAATCCGAATCACATCCACCGCCCCATCCTTCGCGGACGTCTGAAAAAAAGCGCTTCTTCCCTCCGGCCGAAGCAGCTTCTTCAGCGGATACGCCTCCGCAATCACCTTTCCTTCATAGTCGTTCCAAAGCTTCACAGGGCTATCCGATCCGGTTCTCTTAGTTTGGCGAAGATCCTGGAGTGCTACTCGCGCAAAAAAAGCGAATCCAGCACAGCACTCGCAGAAAACATACTTCGTTCCGAAATCCATTATCCATGACGAAAACAGAGCAAAATTTGCGCTGTGCATCGCACAGTTTTTTCCGGGCAGCCCTATGCCGCTGGCCGCTCACCGTCGAGCGCAACCCCTGCCAGGCCCCTCCGTCCGGAAAAACTAAGCCGAAAAGCTGGACCCACACCCACAGCTCTTCGTCGAATTCGGATTGATAAAGTTGAACCCCTGCCGCATCAGCGTTTCTTCGAAATCCAGCACCATCCCCGCCAGGTACAGGAACGACTTCGGATCCACAAACAGACGCACCGCCTTGCCGCCGGAAGGATCGTTCGCCGTCTCCAGTCCCGCGCCAAACACAAATGTCCGGTCCCGCTCCCTCGGCCTTGTGTCGAAGCGAATGCTGTACGACAGCCCGGAGCACCCACCCCCGGTCACTCCCACGCGCAAACCACCGTCTTCAGGCGAAATACCTTCTTTCGCCATCGCGACCCGGATGCGTTTCAACGCGCTCTTCGTAATCTCAACAGCCTGTTTGGCCCGCGGAGAACAGCCTTCCGCCGTCAACAGCGTCATGCCCGCAAGCGGGTCCTTGACGCTGTTTGCGTGGGAAGCGTCCCGTTCCGCCGCGGTCTGTAACGTAACCATGCTCATCCACGTTCTCTCAGCGCGCGTTAGCCAGCACGTCTACTATTAGTAAGCCGCCACAGCTACCGTCGCAGACTCGTTCTCCGCAACCTGATTCTTCTTCTTCCAATCCCCGATCGCCGCCCGAATCGCGTCCTCGGCCAGCACCGAGCAGTGAATCTTCACCGGAGGAAGCGCAAGCTCCTTCACAATGTCCGTGTTCGAAATCGTCAACGCCTCTGAAACCGTCTTGCCCTTCACCCACTCGGTCGCAAGCGAGCTTGAAGCAATGGCGGAACCGCATCCAAACGTCTTGAATTTTGCATCCTCAATCACCTGGGTCTCCGGATTCACCCGAATCTGCAGGCGCATCACGTCGCCACACTCGGGCGCGCCCACCAGACCCGTCCCCACCTCATCGGAAGACTTGTCCAGCTGACCTACATTGCGCGGATTGCTGTAATGATCGACGACCTTGTCGCTGTATGCCATAGAGTTCTCCTGAACTATCCTTTTGATGATACTCCGGCCCGGATGGGTGCGCCAATGATAGCTGGCTCGATGGCTCACTGGCCTGTCGACCTATCTCGACGGCTATGGATGCAATTTCAACGTCAGAACGGCGGCTCATGGAGCGGCCTGCCTTCTTCTACCAATATAACCGTGCGCAAAGTGAGATGGTCACACCTTGGGCAAGTCTTCGTGAACAATTCCCTCAGGACGACAGCCACCCGAGCCGTCTTCGCCCTCAAACCAGTTCAGATGAACCGTCACGGCCAAGAACAAGCCCGAGGCAAGCATAGGAGTGCAGGTTACCCCAACGCAGCAGGCTGAGTCTTGACAGAACCAGCGCCAGCAAAGGTGCACTTCCGGGGGGCCACTCCGCACATTTGGGTACGTTCCTAAAATGAGCGCCAAACCCCAGCGCGGCGCTGTAGGATGGCCGCAAGCTTTTCAGGAGGTCTATGTGCGTTTAAGGCTTTTCACCGCTGCTGCCTTTTGTGGATTGAGCTGTGTTGCTCATGCCAACACCATCACACAAACTTTTACGGTAACGTTTCAGAACGTCTCTCAAACATCGGAGAACAGCGATGGGTTTCTGCAGTTCAACACGCAGCTAGGTACTCTCAACTCGGCTAGAGCAGACTTTAGCGGCAACATTCTTTTTGTGGCTTCCGCCCCAAACGGCAAATACACTCTTACCTACGCCGGTTTCGCCGGCGGCGGTGGCAGCCCAGCGCTCGTCTTCAGCGACACCATGAGCGAGCTATTCCAGACCAACGCGCCGGTAGACCCCGGCAGCGTCACGGGTAGCGGCGGCTTTGCAAACTACTTCCTGGCTTACATCGACTTGAGTGTAGCCAGCGGCACGGTGCTGGCCGGGTCAACGGCAACCGGTACGCTGACGTACAACTACACGCCTGTGTCGACTACTCCCGAGCCGTCCAGCTTTGCCCTGCTCAGTACCGGTTTGTTTGCAGTAGTGGGTGTGGTCGTCATGCGATACGTACATCTGAAAAGCTATGGCAAAAGTGATGAGGTTCCTGCTCTCGGTCGCGCGAGACGGTGCTCTTGGCAAAGCAAATTACAGCTTTCCCTATCTAACAATGATGCAAGGTCACCGCTGTAGTCCTGAGAACCTGCTGTCTCGCAAGTCAGTGTTAATGTGCTGTTACAAACCTTCGTTTGTCTTGACGGCAGAATCGCTGAATAGCCCAATCCCTACAATGGAATCCGACTCCATCCAATTTTATGAAGACGCTATGCGGGGAGCTTCTTGCTCTGTGGCGGCACGATCACCATAGCGCCAAAGGACTCACTCCTAGAGGACTACTAGAAGCAAGCCGATAGTTTTCCGCGACACACCGTTCTGTGGAATGCTGGCAAGAAGACAACCTACAAAAACTAGTCGCTCTTCACCAGTAATACCTGATTTTAGGTGCTGGCTCCGGTCTGTGTACCAACACAGATACTGGCGCCCACAGGACCGGTCATTGCCTTATACAAAGAGATCGACCCTCGACATATCTGTCGGCTAGGCTGCGCCCATGCCCCTCTCTCAAAGCACTTCTTCCATGCGCTTGCATGGACCGGACACACTACGCTCTCTGGCCATTGTTGTCGTTATGCTCTACCACCTCAACATGCAAGCGCTGCTTCCGTCGTTCATGGAGCCAGTCGCTAAAATTGGGTGGATAGGAGTCGACCTTTTCTTCGTTCTAAGCGGGTTTCTCATCGGCTGTCAGCTTCTCAAGCCGTACTTGGCTGGCGGAAAGCCTTCACTCAAGGATTTCTACATACGTCGGGCGTACCGTATCCTGCCTGCATTTCTGGTCGTTTTGCTCCTTTATATCGGAGTGCCGCTATGGCGCGAAGCGCCCGGACCCTATGCTGGCTGGCAGTACGCAAGCTTTATGTGGAATCTCCTGCTCCTTGGGTATCCGGAGCATCGCGCCTTCTCTCATGTTTGGTCGCTTTGCGTCGAAGAACACTTCTACCTAGTCTTCCCAGTCCTGCTTCTTCTCCTAATGAGGAAGCCCTCAGTCTGGAAGACTATCTTTTTCCTGCTGTTCCTTACTTTGGGCGGCGTTGCGCTACGAGCTTGGTTGCTTTACTACATTATTCGGCAATCGGATGATCAACAGGGCTTGCTGATGATGAAGTACGTCTACTACCCGACCTACTCGCGCCTTGATGGGCTGATCATGGGTGTAAGTCTCGCCATCGTTCGCACCTTCAGAGTGCACTGGTGGTCTCGATTCACCAGGCATGGCGGCCTTTTGGCGTTCTTCGGCTTTGCTTGTGTGCTAGGAGCACTTTGGCTATGTGGCTTCGACTACCCGGCTCCTGATCTGCCTCTCAGCGTCGTCTTCTCATTCCCAGCGCTTGCATGTGGATTTGGTCTCCTTGTTGCGTCGGCGGTTTCTGAAAACAGCTTTCTGAAAACACGAGTTCCTGGCACATCAACGCTTGCCGCATTGGCCTTCAGCCTATATCTGACACACAAATCGGTTGCTCATGCTGTGCATCTCCTGCTTCCTGTGCTCACAGCGCGAGCGGGGTGGGTATCTTCCAGCATTTACGCTCTGACGTGTCTGGGTGTCGCATCCCTGCTCTATTTGGGGATCGAACGTCCGCTCATCGCTCTGCGTGTGCGACGAAGTTCTAGGCCTGCCGCCTCTACAACAAATCGAGAAATACACTTAGATCCGGCGATCTAGCTCGGCCTTACAGGCCAAGATGCGTGAGTAACAACCAACGTGCTTGTAGGACGTTGAGGCGGGATACGCTACCACAGACTTCGTGTGTGTAAATAAGCTCGTCCTGCTCTCTTGCGTTCGAGCACGAAGCTCTCACGCGCCCGTATTGCATTCTCTCAATTCAGCAATGACATCATCCAGAAGCTAATTTCTCCATTGACACGACAGTCACTTACACCAGCTATGGTTGCGTCACTCGACTCATTGGAGAAATGCATGCGTCATGTTTCAAGAATGTTACTTTCCGGAACATTCCTTCCGGTTGCGCCCTTCGCCCTCTGCATCAGCCTCGCTGCGCCGACCATGGCCCAGTCGATTCAGGGAAGCCTTCTTGGCCGAGCACAGGATGCTACTGGAGCCAGCATTCCCGGCACACAAATCGTGCTTACCAATCAGTTGGAAGGAACCGTGCGCACGGTCCTTGCGAACAGCGCCGGCGACTTTGAGTTCGTCGACACGAAGGCCGGGCGCTACACCCTTACCGCCACCCACGATGGCTTCGATCGCTGGATCGTCACCAACGTCACCCTGGCCGCGCGTCAACAGCTGCGCATTGACCCAGTGATCAAGATCGGCAGTGTACAGCAGGAGGTCTCGGTTTCCGCAAGCTCGATCTCCGCCATTGAGACCGACTCCGCCAGCGTCAGCTCCACGTACAACGCAGAAGATGTGCAAAGCCTTCCGGTCAACACCCGCGCCAGCTCCAGTGGCACCAGCGCGCTCAACATTGTCGGCACCCTTTCCGGCGTGCAGAACGATCATGGCCAGTTCTCGCTGCAGGGAGCGCTCCCATTTCAAACCGAGGTGTCCGTCGACGGCATCACCGTGCAGAGCGCAACCAGCAACCAGCCCATTGGTGACGCCTTTCCCTCCAGCGAATCCATCTCTGAAATTCGCGCCGACGGCGTGCTCAACAACGCCGAGTTCGGCCAGCCGGGAGAGATCACCGTCATCACTAAGGGCGGCGGCAACACCCTCCACGGATCGCTCTTTGAATACCACCAGAACGCAGCCTTCGATGCCATCCCGTACGCCTTTCCACGCATCACCAGCAAAGGCAAGCTGGTCGCCAACACCTTTGGCGGAAGCTTCAGTGGACCGGTCGTCATTCCTCATTTCTTCAACGGCCACAACCGAACCTTTATCTTCGGCGCGTATGAAGGCTGGCGCCATCCCGCACAGGTCAGCAATAGTTACAAGGTGCCCAGCACGTTGATGAAGCAGGGAGACTTTTCGCGCTACACCTCTCCGTCCATCCCGTTTACCGGGCTCACTAACCCCTTTACCGGAGGATCCTACGGCACCAAATTGCCGTCGATCAACACCGCCTCCGCCAAGTTGCTGAGCCTATACCCGGACCCTAACGTCGGCGACGCCAGCGCCTACACGGATGACTCCGTCAACAACTACACCGTCAATCAGGACGCCAGCGCCAAGTCCGACCAATTCGATGTACGCGGCGACCAGTACATCGGGTCCAACCAGAAGTTCCTGCTATGGGGACGTTTCACCTTCAAGAACTTTCCGCAGAACTCTCCGGAGCCGTTGCTGGTGCCGTCCGCACAGAACACAAGCAACACCCGCGTGCTCAAGATCAGCGCCAACTACTCCGTCAGTCCGCGGTTGGTCAATGAGTTCAGCTATGGATTCACCTTTTACACCAATGGCCAGACCAACAACTTCAACGGCCTTGGCTTCACTCAGGGACTCGGGCTGCAAGGTTTACAAAACCTCTACTACAACGGTCTACCGGAGCTGGACTTCAACAACCTGAGCGCCCTGAGTGCAGACCGGCTCAGCTCGCTTACGCAGTCCCGCACGTTTGTCTATGACGACAACCTGAGCTACACCCGCGGTCAGCACAGCCTGCGCTTCGGGCTCGACATTTCAAGCGTTGAAGCCGTGACGCCGCTCGGCTTTAATGGTGCGGATAACTACGGAACCTTCCAGTTCAATACCAGCAACAGCGCCGGTTTGTTTACCGGTGTGGACTTCGCAGACTTTCTGATCGGAACCCCCTACCAGACCTTCTACGACGTGGTAAAAGCCGATAACGACGGCAAATCGACACACTACGCCTTATTCGCGCAGGACCAGTGGAAGGCAACGCAGTCGCTCACCGTTAACTACGGCCTGCGCTATGAACTCGAGCCTGCCTATTCGGACGTTCATGGCGATATCGGCAACTTCGATCCATCCCGCGCAAAGTCCGGCGTGTCGATCTATCCGGACGGCGCGTCGGCACTGCTTGCCAACAGCTTTCTTGCCAGCGCCAACGCCTGCATGCCCTACGGCACAAGCACCGGCACCACCGTCAACGGGGCACCATGTATGCCGGTGCTGACCAACTCACAGGCGGGTTATCCGGCTGGCCTCAAGCACTATCCCAAGCTGCGCTTTCTGCCGCGTCTTGGCTTCGCGCTTCGCCCCTTTCACGACGACAAGACGGTTGTCAGCGCCGGCTTTGGGCTCTACAACATCACCCTACTCGGATCGAACTTCTACTCGCTGACCGGCACGTTGCAGGCGCAGACCACGCAATACACCAACACGCTCAATCCCACGACCCACCAGGTTGGCTACCAGTTCCCGGCCATCTACGCCGGAGCCGGCAACGGAGGCTGCACCACGTGTTACGGGCAAGACTACTTCGGAACTGCGAACAGCACCAATTGGAAGGATCCCTACACCGAACAGTTCGCGCTCAATGTAGAGCGTTCGCTCGGCAACGCCTACGCCTTGCGCCTGTCCTATATCGGATCGGAGACGCACCAGCTTGTGTGGGCTCCGGATGAAAACACGCTGCCATTCTCGAGCACCGTCTCGGCCGCCAACCAGCCGCTTTCCTCCCGCCTGTTCCCCAATTGGGGACGCATCAACACGCGTGCGACCGGCGCGAATGAGAACTACCAGTCGGGGCAGGTAAACTTTTCCCGCAAACTCCACACCGGCCTGCAGTTCGACTCTACCTATACCTTCTCGAAGGCGCTCGCGGATAACCAGGGACCAGCGAACGTCGGTTTCGCCGGTGAATCCGGAGGCTCGCGCGCCACAAGCGTCCTGGCTCGCTATGTCGACTACGGCAATGTATACGGCACCAGGCGGCATCGCTGGAACTCCACCATGGTGTACGCGCTTCCATTCGGCCAGGGACAGCGCTTCGCCAGCGCCGGAGGACGTCTTGCCAACTTGTTCGCCGGAGGCTGGCAGATCTCAAACATCTTCCTCCTGCAGAGCGGCCCGTTTGAGTCACCCTTTTTTCCGAGTGGCCAGGGTGATCCGTCCGGAACCGGCTCAGGTCTGACCGGAACCAACACCGGCTTCGACCCCGGGCATCGAAACCAGGCCGCGGACCGCGTCACCGGGGCCTCCAACTCTCCTGCAAGCCGCACTCGCACGCACTACGTCAACACGGCTGCCTTCACCTGCCCCGGCTCTCCCGGCTGGACTCCTGGTACGGCCTGCACCACCGGCAGCGGCGCAGGACCTGTGCCCCTGCCGATCGGCCGCTTCGGCAACTCAGGCGTCGGCTCGGTCGTCGGGCCGGGTACGATCAACCTGTCCTCCGGCCTGGCAAAGAGCTTTGCTCTCACAGAGCGGGTACGCTTCCGGCTGGAAGGCACCTTCACCAACGTCCTGAATCACACGAACCTCGGTGATCCTAACGTCAACATCAGCTCGCCCAACTTTGGCCTGGTCAGCAGCACCATCGGCTTCAATGCCGGGACGGGAGCGGTTGGCTCCAGTCTCGGCGGCGCCCGCAGTGGACAAGTCTCCGGCCGAATCGACTTCTAACCATACTTCCTGAATCAAGAGTGGCGATCCAGCACACACGGGTTGCCGCTCTTGCAATGCGCCGCTAACGGCCGCCCGAGACGCGATCGAGTTCGACCGACTGGCCTAGTCGACGTCAACCTTCTGCACAACCCGGCGCTTGTGTCCTGTGACTGGCCGAAACTGCTTCCGGATATCGTCCGGATCGTCACAGTCCACCAGCGCCCGCGCTTGCTTCGCGTTCTTCGGCCTGGCGATGCGCGCCTTTGCCGGATCGAACACCCGCGGATCGGCCGCGACCACCTCAAACGGTGTAAGGTCCGGAGTCGTGGTAAACAGATCGCTCAAGTCCCCCGCCAGCGCGTCTTCGAGGTTCAGCGGACCGAGCCCAAGCAGTTCATAGGCCATCTTTTGCAGACTGCCCATGCTGCTGTGCCGATGCGACACCATGCCGCGACGCACGTACGGGCTGATCGCGAGCATGACACTGCGGTGCGCGTCCACATGGTCTACCCCACCCTGCGCATCGTCCTCCGTCACCAGAATCGCACTATCCGCCCATATCCTGGAGTGAGAGATCGTGTCCACAATCTGCCCCAGCGCAAGATCGTTGTCCGCCACAAAGGAAGCGCGGTCCGGATAGCCATCCGCTGGCCGCGGGTCGGACGTATGATCGCCCGGAAGACGAATGACGATCAATGAGGGAACCGCCTCACCCTGGAGCACGCGGTTGAAATCCCGCTGAAACTCCGCAGCCCGCACCTGGTCCGGGATCCCCAGGTTGAAAGTGGCAAAATCCCGGTCGCTTGACGTAAACACCGGCTGCGGCACAGGCGAGTTCAGCAGAAGCCGCTGACCCTGCGGCGCAAAGCCCTCCACCTCCTTCGATCCGGCCAGTTCCAGCCCTTCACCGTAGTTGCGAATGCGCATGCCGGCATCGCTTACGTGCTCCCAAAGCGTGCCAAACTCGGGTTCATCCTCCGGCATGGGCCCGTCGTTTCCTCCACCAAGCGCCCGCCTGCCCGGCGCGGAGCTTCGAGGATCTTCCGTGCGGCGTCCGCCATAGTTGGAAGTCCACGCCACATGGAACCATGGCGTCTCCGCCGCGGCCACAGCCCAGCGATGCCCGTCCGCGGACACGTCACTGTCGACAAAGAAACTGTCACTCGTCCCGAACCGTTTCGCCAGTGCGTGTGCATCCGGCGTAACGGAAAGCGTTTTATCGAAGGGCTTGCCGGCGAACCAGCCATGCATACCCCAACGATTCGACGCCACGCTTCCGTTGGCCCCGGGCAGGTCGCCAAGGATCTCATCGAAGGTACGGTTCTCCCGGATAACCAGAAAGACATGCTTCAGGCGAGGAAGAGCACCCGGTACACCCACGGCGGCCAGATTGTTCCGGATCACCGTCTCGGTCAGCTTCTTCAGCTCCGTCCTGTTGCCGAAGCGCGCGAGCGAAACCATCGAAAGACTGCCAAACTCCAGCTCGCCGATGTAGCTTCCCGACTTGGCTGCATCGAAGCCCGGTCCAGCATTTGGTCCTGTGCCTTTTCCTTTGGTGTTCACAACCAGCAGATCGCGTCCATCGGCAGAGACGGCAACGGCGGTCGGGTACCAGCCAACCGGCACATGCCCAAGCACCGTGTTCGTGCGCGTATCGACAACCCCCACCGCGTTGATCCCGGCTTCAGTCACGTATAGCTGCTCGCCCTGGAGTGCAAGCCCTGCCGGCATCACACCGCGCAGTGGCCTCCCCTGCCGATCCAGAAATCCTTCTCCCGTAAACGGGCTCAGCGGAATCTCATGGAGCAGACTTGCTCCATCCGCATCGGTCACGGCGATAGAGTCCTCATGCGCCAGCGCGACATAGACACGATCCAGTCCAGCAACGACTCCCATGGGAGCGGCACCACCGATCGCACTCCTCGCTGCCTCCTCCGAGCTTCCGCCGATGCGCTTGCCCAGTCGCAGTTTCGCAAGCAGACGCGGCTCTCCGCCTTTAGAAACATCAAAGGTCCACAACGAGCTTCCCCGCACATCGTTCTCCGGCCCAAGCCCCGGAACGACATGCCCCTCCACCACAGCGCCAGCCCGAGCCTCCTCTGAGGGGAAACCAAACGGAGGAAACTTCAGCCCTGTCTCGAGCAGACTGTCAGGACCGGCTTCGTCCTGAGCCACACCCTCAATCTGCCGGTACTCGAAGAGGCCCGAGTTCGTGACGTACAGCCTTGCACCGTCTGGCGAAAGCGCCAGCCCAAACGGATTCGCTCCAGTCGGGATGGAGGCCACCACCTGCCGCCGAGCGGTATCGATCGCCACCACGCGCCAGTTGCCTTGGTCGATAACGTACAGCATCCGTCCGTCGGAGCTGAGTGTCAGGGCTGCCGCAAAGCTCTCCTTGTAAGTGGTTCCGTTCAGCACCCCGTCCAGGGCAATGCGCCCCACGTGCTTCCAGTCCGTCGTCGTGTAAAGATCCACCGCGCCGGAGTCGCCAGTGGAGTCATACAGCAGCTTGCCATCGCGTGCGTACGCCACCCCGGTCAGGACCTGCACATCGGGATCGTTCTTGCGTCCAGAAGGCAACTGCCGAAACCTTCCTGTGCCTCTCGAAGACAAAGCCGCCCGCGCCGACCCCTCGGCTGTCCTTCTATTGATTACATTCAGTGCAAATGGCCACCCAATCGAGGGCAGCACCACCTGCCCTCCACCCGGCTGAACTGCCAGAGCGAACGGGTACGGCGCCACTTGAATCCACTTCCCCACCGGACGAAGCTCGCGGCCATTAGGCAGGACCGTAACCGCTGGCGGATCTCTTGCAATCTGCTGGGCAATCAGCATCCCGTTCCCAGCCATGGAAAGCCCAACAACCAGCACTCCTATCGTCATTGCACTCTGCAAGCGAAAGATCATCTCCACACCATAGACGAAGCATAGGAACATGCGTTCTTTGCAGCAGATCAGAAGCAAACAGGCCTGTCATCGCTGGTAGCGTCACGCATCATCCAGCGACGCGATCCTCGTTACTAGATAGCGATAGGGATACTGGTCAGGATCAGCCTCGAAAACAAAAACTCCATCCTCTTTCCTGTTGCTGCACTACTTATCGGCCTCGTGCTCACGCCCAAGCGCAAGTGGCTCAGGACGCCTTACTTCCTTGCCGCAATGATGCTTACTATGCTACCGGCAAACACGTAAAACGCTGAGACTTGGCTCAGACTTCTGGTGCGGTGGGAACTTGGCCAGCAAAGCGGTCTTTCAGCCGCAGATGTTCCACAAGCGACTTCGTGTTCCTTACCCACTCCTCTAAAAACCTGAGTAGGCACCGTGGTCCATCAGGCCGGGCACAACATACCAACGGACCTCCACCGTGTAGGAACTCTTATTCGAAATTTCCATGATGCTAAAAACACGGCAGCGAGCCGCCGTGGTGCAATATTACTGCGGGTAAGTTAGGCGCAACAAAACCTGCGTCCCAAAGTGAATGGTCTCCTGCATTTATCCCGCAAGTAGACGAGATCCGTCAGTTGCACTGTCAGATCTATGCTCTGATACAAAAACCACGTTGACTGCTGGGCGGCGCGGCGGATGTTTATGCAAGGTAAAGTTGCTACGTAGACTGCCGAAATCATCGATACAAAGAATGCCTGTCTAACGAAACATGGACAGCTTCACTTCTTCGGCCATCCGTCGGTAACCCTCGTCATTTGGATGAAGGTGGTCGCCACTATCGTACCGCGGCAAAAGACGCGTGGGATGGTCTGGATCGAGGATGGCCCGATCAAAATCGATCAATCCTTCGAGCAGTGGAGTTGTGCGCATCCAGCGATTGACCGCCACCCGTTTGGCTTCCCGCTCAGCGTTGTAGACATTAGTCGTCATTCCCTCAAAAGGGGTCAACGTGCCGCCAATAACGCGAATATTATGTTCGCGGGCGCGTTGAATCAGTTGCGCGTACCCTGCGATGATCTCTTCTGCGGAAACTTCTTCGGAAAGGGGGGCCGACGGCGAGCCCGGCTGGCTTATGTCGTTTCCACCTGCAAAGAGAATGACGTAGCGGACCCCCGCCTGCGACAACACGTCACGGTCGAAACGAGCGGCAGCGCTCTGACCGAATACTGCCGCAAGAGGTCCGGCTCCGTCGTGCAGGAGACGGTTCCCACTAATGCCCTCGTTTAATATGCCGAACGCTTGGTGGTGAGTTTCGGCTAGACGGAGTTCTAAGAAGTCGGTCCAGCGATGGTTTGCATTCGGGGTGGACGCATAACCGTCGGTGATGGACGACCCCAACGCAACGATCGTTCCCTTGGCTGAAGCGGAAGTCACTTCGACCCCGGCCAGCAGCAGCCAGACTTTGATAGCGGTCGGAGTGGTAAGTTTTGGGTCTGACGTCTGATCGCCGTCTGCGACATAGGAGGTGGTCTGCGCCAGGAAGTGCGTGGTGGGGGCACCAACCTCCTCCTCCGTATATAGGCTGATCGACAAGTCGACGTTCGCGGCGAGAGGAAATGGAAGCGGGTCACTGAGTGCGTATGCCCCTGCTGGTATGCGGACATCGCCACGTCCGCCAAACGTAACGACATGCATGGTAGATGGGACAACCCTATCGTCTCCCTCGCGCAACGCGACGCTAAGCGAATTAATATGCAGCGGCACCTTGCCGAACGCGTTTGTCAGGCGCAGCCGCAGGGACGTTCCGCCAACGGAGACGTGCACGATCTCACGCAGCGTCTTCCCCTTGAGAGAAAGGGCTGTTGAGCGGGCGTCATCCGGTTTGGGAGCGCACGGGCTTGCCGCCCAGGTGCCGACCCATAGCGGACTGCTTTGAGCCGGTGCCGACAGAGACATGGACAAAAGGACAGCGACGAATACATCACAAGCGATCTTTCGGGCAGACATATGTTGGCTCCTCTCGAAAAGCAGAACAGTAGACTTAGCTCTTGCAGGAAGAAATACTGTTCAGAACAGTCCGGATCGTCACGCGTGCATAGCGCGGTGTTCAAACCGAGCCTCTGGACGTGGCCAGACCCAATAATTTGCGCTGATAGCGCCTATCGTTAGACTCGCACAGCATCAACCGTACAAAGCTGTGCGAGCCTACGCGTTGGAACAGCAGGAGTACGTCATCGGAACGGCTTCTCGCTCTCAGAACGTGATTCGTGCGCTCAACCGCATAGTGCGGTTGACGTTGGAGGTGGTGATGATGCCGAAGCTCGCTGGTGCTGAGATGTTGGCGGTGGGGTTGGCAAATTGCGGTGTATTGGTGATGTCGAACGCATCTGCCTGGAAGATGAAGTTCATCTCGCGATAGATAGGGAAGGAGCGAGCTAGGCTAGTGTCTAGGTTGAAAATACCAGGCCCGCGTACGAAGTTGCGGCCTGTATTGCCGAAGCGGGCGGTCGTGATAGGTGCAAACGCAGCAGTGTTTAGGTATTGACGAAAGCCTTTTACCTTGGCGTTTAGCACTGCTGCGCCGCCTACATAATCCGCCACCTGCGTATTACCAGGTGCGTTCAGCGTGGTTCCCGAAGCCGTCACATTGAACGGTGTGCCGCTGACGTAACTGAGAATGTTTGTCAGCTGCCAACCGCCAAGCAGATAGCCAAGCGCATGCGAGTGGGCGTTCACGCTGTCTTTGCCAAAGGGCGACTGCAGAATCGACCACAACTGGAAGTTGTGCTTCCGGTCATAGCCTGCGAGTCCATAGTTCCGCTGTACTTGGTTGGGGTCGACGAACATCAGGGTACCGAGCTGGCCGTTGTCGGACGCGTCTTCCGTTTTCGAATACGTGTAAACGACTCCGTAGGAGTACGGTCTGCCGGTATTGCCGGTGAGCTGCGCTTGCAGCGCGTTGTAGGTCGCGCCCTGGAACGGAAGAATGCTATAAATCTCTGAGTTGCTGAAATTGGCTCCGTACTTTGCGTTCAGAAAACGACCGGTCGTGCCGCCGCCGGCTGGAGATCCATTGATGTCGAACAGGGTTTGCTCGCGAACTTGATGGCTACCAACGTAGGTAACGGTCGTAGTCATCGAGCCCGGCAACTCGCGCTGTATAGCCAAGTTGAAGCTTTCGATAGAGCCACGCCGGAAGTCTTGCGGAACCGTATAGGTTTGAATGTTGGCGGGAACTGGGACTTTGCCTGAAGCAAACTGCGACTGCACAGTGGCCAACGGTACCGCCGGGAGGCCGATGATGAGATTGAGCGAAGGGCTACCGAGATAGGTGGCTGAAGGCGTGTTTATCTGCGCCGCCGCTGCGTGCCCTGTCGCGATCTGCGTAAGGCCGATGTTCTGCGGATACGCAGAAAGCAGCGTACGCAGCTGCTCTGGGTCGACGGTGATGCCGAAGCCGCTGCGGGCGACCGTCTTGTTGTTGATACGATAAGAGATCCCTGCGCGGGGCACCAGCAGGCCGTGATGATTGTTGACGCCCGCGCTATTGGGCTGTCCCCCTTCGCCGCCCACAATGGTGCTGCCTGCAAGATGTGTTCCCGTTGTGTCTGTCACCGTCGTCTGGACAGTTGGGTCATAGCGCAGAAGGCCGTAGTGATCTGAGATTTCCAGCGGGTAATACTCGTAACGCACACCGTAGTTGAGCGTCAGGGATGGAGTTACCTGCCATGTGTCCTGTGCAAAAAAAGCGAACTCCGACTGTCGATAGGTCAACGGGTTGAAAATTTGGATTTGTTTACCTTCCTGCTGCGGTAGTCCTAGCAGGAAGTCTGCGAGCGCGTTGTACTGCGTCGGACTGCCCAGCGTGGTGACTGCTCCGGTAAACGTGAAGCCGCCGCGAGGTGTGCTGGTTGCCGCTCCCAGCGAGCCGGGCTGCAGATGATTCAACGCGAAGTGCAGGTACTCGCTGCCGAAGCGGAAAGCGTGCTTTCCATGCGTGAAAGAAAGGTTGACGTTGCCCGTTTCCTGGTTATCACGATAATTAAACGGATTGGAGCTAAAGGCATTCCCAAGCGAATCGTAAAAGCCGGCAAAGAAGAAGCCCGGCATACCTGCGTAGTTGGGATCCCCGCTGTTGTTTGTGCCGGGTATGCCAAGCGTCTGCGTACCGTAATCGCCCAGAGCGATATCGGTTGCGCGGTCCTCGAGACGTTGCCGGGTAAAGCCGAAAGCGGCATCCGTAAGCAGGTTCGGCGTGAACAGATGCGTTGCATTGAGGCCCATGTTCTGCACTAGGCCGGTCGCGTTGCCGGGCTGGCCGCCATCGACAGTCAGTCCACCGGCGGAGCCTCCGTTTAAGTTGAGGATCTGCGAATCATAAATTGTATCGGGCGAAAAGCTGTAATGGCCGAAGAAACCGGTCTTGGTTGTGGGGTTGTAGTTGAGTTTGGTGTCGACGTTATCGCGCTGAAATAGCGTTTTCGGGAACACGCTATAGTTATTTGTGATTTGTGTGTTCGCCACCGAAGAGGTCGAGTTTGAGCGGGGAAGAAGCGCGAGCAATGTCTTAGCTGCAGGCGCAACGCGGTTTGCCGGGATGATGTTGCCTGGGAACTGCATCTTCGTCACAGGATCGATAATGCTCGTCGTCGTGGAGGCGAAGTTCGCGTTGCCATTGGTGTCAAAGCCGCCCTGCCCGACAACATTCGTTGGAATCGTTGATATGTTGAGAGCAGCGACCGCTACCTTACTGGTCTTCACGCGGTCCCAGTCCACAAAGAAGAAGAGCTTGTCCTTAAAAATGGGACCACCCAAGGAAAGACCGAACTCGTTCAGCAGATTTTTCTGGCGAACTCCTGTGCGGTTCTGCCAGGCTTGGGCGTCGAACTGAGCGATCGAGTTGTACTCGAAGACGCTACCATGGAACTGATTTGTACCATTTTTGAGGGTGACGTTGACGGCTGCGCCCCCGGCGGATCCTTGCTCCGCATTGAATGAGCCAGTCACCAGATTGATGCTCGAGATGCCGTCCAGCGGCGGAAGGTACGCCACGAGCGTTGGCAGTACCGGGTAAGTGTCGAGGGCGCCGTCCAGCCGGGTAGTGTTCGAAACGTTGCCAATGCCGTTCACATTAAACGCCTGTGAACGCTGCGGGTTGGCGGCGCCGGAGTTTGTTTCCGCCGGCGGAGTGGCACCCGGTACGATTATGAAGAGACTCTGAAAATTTCGTCCGCTAGTGGACGTTGTCGGCAGCGACGCTAATTGCTTTGTATCCAGGTTGTAGCTGGTTTGTGCGGTGTCGGTTTGCAGCGCTGGCGGTGTGTCGCTCACGGAGATTGTCTGCGCGACCGACCCGGGGTTCAGTGCCGCATCGATGCGCTCCACCGTGTTCACCTGTACCGCAAGACCTTTTTGCTCAAATTGCCCGTACCCGTCGGCGGTGATGGTGACAGTGTAGTTTCCGGGAATCAGGTCGCTGAACTTGTAGATGCCAGCGCTGTTGCTGCGCACCGTGCGATTGAATCCTGTTTGAGTGTCTACGGCCTTCACGCTCGCGTTGGGGACCAGAGCGCCGCTAGAGTCGGTCACGTTGCCCGTCAAGGTGCCGTAGAGTACCTGTGCGCTGGCTGCGGAGCCGAACGTCATTAGTGAAACCGCTACAAGCAGGCGGCGCTGTGTGGCGAAGCGCCGCATCGCTTTCAGCTTAGCTGGCACCATCATTTGTGAGACTTCAGAGGTCATGTCGCAAGGCATCCGATCTTTGTCCAATCCGCAGCACACACTGCTGCCTGTCGTTTCGCGATATGACCTGTCTACAGCAACGTTTGATAAGGAGAGGACGGCCCGCTTGCCATAAATTTTCTACGCGCGTTATATTTGTGGCTTATGCAAAAAGGTCCAGTACCTCCCAAAAGCTCGCTTGCAGGGGTACTGGACCTATGCGCAAAGCGCCATCAGCGAATACTGCGGAAGGCAAATTCATAAAGCACGATGGGTGAGACAGCCGTGACGAAGAATGTCGACCATCGGGAAGTGAAGTCCTCGCTCGAAAGCGTGTTAATGAGCTCACCTTTCCGCGCCACTGCCCAATGCTCCTCGCTGCTGCGTTACATTGTGGAAAACACGCTGGCGGAGCGTGATGAAAATCTACGTGAGAGGGTCATCGGATGTGAGGTGTTTCACCGAGCCCCCGACTACGACACTGGCAACGACCACGTTGTGCGCTCACGAGCGGCCGAGGTCCGGAAACGCCTTGCGCTTTACTACCAAGAGGCTGGCCACACCGACGGCGTACGCATTAGCGTCCCGAGCGGATCGTATCGCGCGGTATTTGAACTGGCACCTCGAGGAGAGGAACCTGCCTCGGAGACGCATACCCAGGCATCAGTTCTGGATTCGTCCTCGGTACAGGCGAAAACACTTCAGTCCGGGGTCCAAAGTTTAGCCAATCAGTCAATTCAGGTACCCGTTCCTATTCGCCACAGGATGCAACTCAATGTTTGGCGCGCCGTTGCATTTCTGGCGCTGCTCACTTGCTTCTTTCTGGCCATCTATCCGAGGCATCATACCCACACGGAAGCCGGCACGTTTGGGAAGTTCTGGGCGCCACTGCGGAGTAATCCAAAACCTGCACTCATTTACTGCGGCGGTGGCTTTGTCTACAAGCTCTCGGACACTTACCTCGTCAGCTATAAGCAGCAGCACGGGGTCATGGCTCAGCAGAATGAGTTTTTCGTAAACCTGCAGCCGGAAGATACGATCAAAGGCAGCGATTTGCTTCTCGACAAGCACTTCGTGCCCTTCGGCGACTTGGCTGCTGCGGCGCGAGTAACCTCCATGCTTGCGGAAGCGAACAAGCCATACAATTTACGCTACGGGGAGGACGTCGCATTTACGGAGCTGCACTCTTCTCCTGTCATTTTGATTGGCGGCCTCAACAACACATGGGCGCTGCGGATTACGCATGATCTGCGCTATGTGCTGAACGGCGATGACCGCATCGTTGACCGCGCAGACCCGCACACCGTTTGGGAAGAACACCTCGACCTTGTAAAACAATCGCGGGACGACTACGCCGTGATCTCATGGCTGAATCAATCGGACACCGGCGGCTTTGTGCTTTCGATAGCGGGCATACGTGCATATGCGAATCGCGCCGCCGCTGATTTGCTGGCCGACCCCATCCAACTCGATCGCATCCTCGCGAAGGCGCCAGCAGGTTGGGAAAAACGTAACCTGCAGATTGTCATACACACTAGAACTGTGAGTGACATTCCGGTAGCTGTTGATGTTCTGGCTGTCCACTTCTGGTAGCGCTGAAAGGTATCTCTGAACGGCTCTATTGCATTAACTTTGGAAGGCACAGTTTGCTTATTAACGTTAAGTGGCGATGCCGAAGAGTGAGTTCACGAAGCAAACTTCATTCTTTGCGCCACGTTTGCAAGTGAGGCAGTGATTACGCCGGATGATGCGCATGATCTTGAAGCCTTTGATCGTCGCAGTGGCCGACTTCATCGTCTGCAACCCTCGATGGGACGGATCACCTGCTTGAGTGCAACATAGTCCGCTTCGATGATGTTGTTCAGGTACTTTGAAGTCCCGATTACCTATGGATAAGACGAAGCTTGTCGGGTGGTAATGGAGGAAGCGGCCACTTCCTCATCGTTATCAGGGCTTTGCTGAGGAAGCGGTGTGCCGCACGCGTACTCCTGCGCTCCAGGAGCATGAAGTCAATCAGCACGCCGTGATTGTCGACAGTGCGGAACAGATACTTCCAAGTGGCGACCAACCTTGATGTACGTTGACAAATGCGCCCCCGATTCAGGGCGCGGCATGCTGGCAGAACCGGGTAGGAACCAACAAACGCCGTTCTCGGAAGCTGACCGTCGAGTGCTGTCACAAACCTTCAATGCTATTAAAGAACTAGGCCAATTATAGTTTCGCAAAGACACGTCACGCGAGGGTACCCGACACGCGACGTAGGCGTCAGGCGATCCCAAAACTTCCCGCTATTTTGACCGACCGGTGAAAAGTAAAGTCTTTCAAAACCATTCTTTGTTCGTGCTGGCGTGCGAATTAGTAACGACAATGCGACATACGAGACCTGTGCGACAGGGCTGCGTATCATCGCAGCCCTGTCGGCTTGCTTGGTGGTCGTAGGATGCGCGGTCACTTTACCGCGCTAACTCCTTTTGAATACCCTGTAGTACCCCCTGAGTGAAAACCCAATGTTCTTTCCCTGGTTGCCAGCTTTTGAGGAACTCAAGCATAGGATCGACGACGTCGCTCTTGCGTCCTGAGAGCTCCTCCATGATGGCGAGTCCACAGAATGGAACGTAGGCTTCGGAGTAGCCACCCTCGTGAATCAGGACAAGTCTTCCGTTGCATAGCTCGTCGGCGGTCTCCATCATCATCTTGGTCATCTGCCGATAGGAGTCACTGTGCAGCAACATGCGAGCCAGCGGATCCACCGCGTTTGCGTCGAGTCCACTGGCAACGATCAACAGTTCGGGCCGAAACTCCTGCAATTTAGGTAGAACAATTGTTTCCATGGCAGAGATATAGGTGTCATGCCCACTTCCGGGCGGCAGGGGTATATTCACATTTGATCCGCGGGCCTTTCCTTCGCCCTGTGCCTGCGGGAGGCTGTCCTCAAGTTTCTGGCCAGGAACAAGACAGCAGTGCTGGTGCATGGAAATTGTCAGAACATTTGGATCTTCGTAGAAGATGGCTTGTGTGCCGTTGCCATGGTGAACGTCCCAATCCACAACGGCGACTCGTTCGACCTGCTGTTTTGCTTGCGCAGCCTTAATCGCAAGCGCAATGTTGGCGAGCAACGCAAACGCCATGGGTCTACCCGGCAAGCAATGATGACCTGACGGCCGGCATAGTGCGTAGCCATTGGTATGGTGACCGTCCAGTACCTCAGAGACGGCATGGATCGCCAAACCAGCGGCCATCTGGGCAACCTCGTAGGTCCCAGGACTGAAGGGGGCCAGATCGCCTAAATCACCCCCGGCTTTGTCACTTAGCTGCTTAAAATCCTGGAGGTACTTGGTTGTATGCACTCGCAAGAGATCCTGCTCTGTCGCAGGCTCTACAACCGGAAAAGCCAGATGTTCGGCCAGAGAAGAAGCTTTGAGCAGGTTCAGAAAACGCCGTTTCGAAGCGGGGGTATCGGCTCCATAGGTCCCCTCAGGTGGCTCGACCCAGCCGCCAATGGGCATGAACAGCGACTGTACCCCGGTGCTGTACCAGAATGTGCGTTCGTGTGTATAAAAAGCTGTTTTTCGCTCCATGCTGCCTTTGTCCCTCGCATCAAATAATGGCTTTCGTGATCTTGGATGCGCAAGTCCAGAACAGCGAGAGCGAAGTTCTCAGCTGCTGCCAGCCACACCGCAGCGCTTGCTTGCACGCAGAAATAAACATCCAGGCATCGCTAGAAAGATCAGCAAACGGGAAACGCCGTTATGGGAAGTTGACGGGTGCCACGCTAGCAGAAACCTTCGTTTGTGCGGCCGGGCCGGGCCGGATTACTTCCAAGACATGCGACTTCCCGGTATCGTGCGGGATAGGTACTCATGCCTGACAATGTGGTTATGAGAACTTGGCCAAGTCGACGTCTCCTAGATCTACTGGGACTTGAGATCCCGATCATCCAGGCACCGATGGCCGGGTCGGATTCCGTTGCGCTGGCGCGAAGTGTCTCTTCCACGGGTGCGCTAGGATCACTGGCTTGCGCATTGCTAAGCGCAGATCAAATACGCGAGGCTGCTCGTGCAATTCAGCAGGATATGCGGCGTCCGTTCAACCTCAATTTCTTTTGCCACACGATGGAGGCTCCCGACTCGCTTGCCAGAGAGAGATGGAAGCGCTTCCTCAGAGCTCACTATAAACGCTTAGCGCTCGACATTGAGGAAGTGCCCGAGAGCTGCCTTCGAGTGCCGTTCGATGAAGAAATGTGTGAGATTGTGGAAGAGGTCATCCCTGAGGTTGTCAGCTTCCACTTCGGACTTCCTGCCTCGAGTCTAATGGAACGGTTGAAGGTGCGCGGAATCAAAGTTCTGGCTTCGGCAACGAGTGTCAAAGAAGCGAAGTGGCTGGAGGATCACGGATGTGATGCCGTGATCGCCCAGGGCTTGGAGGCGGGCGGGCACCGCGCCATGTTTCTCGAAACAAACGTCAGCGCGCAGGTTGGTTTATTCGCTCTGCTGCCCCAGGTCGTAGACGCTGTGTCGCTTCCCGTGATTGCGGCGGGAGGGATCGCCGATGCACGAGGTATTGTTGCTGCTCTCGCGCTTGGGGCGACCGGTGTGCAGATGGGTACGGCTTACCTGTTCTGCCCGGAAGCTAACGTTTCTCCTCTGTATCGTCGCGCGCTCGAGCGGGCTTCTGACACGGGTACAGTTATTACCAATCTATTCAGCGGACGTCCTGCCAGAGGCATGCTGAACCGGTACCTTACTGAGGCTGGACCTATGTCCGAGGCGGCCCTCGCGTTTCCATATGCAGCTACCCTGGTCGCCCCCTTGCGAGCAGCATCCGAGAAAAGCGGTTTGCTGGACTACATGCAGTTATGGGCTGGACAAGCATCAGGACTTGCCCGTCCCATGCCCGCGGAGGAACTCACCCGAAGGCTGGCAGCCGAGGCGCTGAGCCGCCTGTAGTACGACGTGTTCTTCGCGGCGTCTGCGAAGTGATCTTTTCTAGTTCTTCATAAACGCAGTTGTCGTCACTTGGTGGAGTACGCTACCAGATACCTTCGTTTGTGGCGAGGCACCGGTCCAGTCGGATCGCTTCCGGCAAAGCAATTGTGAGAATCTGCTGATCGTCCTAGGCTGTAGGCTTTTCTACAGAGATAATTAGAATATGGTGACATGCCGTACAGCAATTTTTGCGGATTTGGCACTCTGCATCTACCTTAGTGTTCCAAATAACGCCGTCACAGCCTAAACCGGAAGCAGCTTTTCTCCGAAGCAAATGCTTGACTTGCTTGCGAGGCCGATTCCGGCTGGCAGCCGCATAGACTTGCCGGCAAGCTTTCCTAACCGGTACCAGGGCTGGACAGAAGCGCAACGCCAGTCAGGACAGCAGATGATGGCTCTACGATGTGGATTGATGTACGCCCTGGAAGGAGACGATCCGAACGTTCACCTGCTTCCAGAAACCATGACGAAAGAAGAACCAGCTGAGCTGGTAATAAGTGTTTGTCTTTCCTGTGTCGCTGTTTAGTACGCCGCTGCCAAGGGAGCGCTCAACGCATTCACAAAGGCTCTCTCCAAGGCGTATGGCTCGCGCGGAGTGCTCGTGAACACCGTCTCTTCAGCGTTCATCGATACGCCGATTGTACGGAGTGTGCTCTCACAGTTACCAGATGCCGGCACCTTGAATCCCGACGATGTGACACAGCACTTCATCAGTTCCTTCCGCCCGAACATCATTTGGGGCCGTGCAGGAACCTCTCAGGAAGTTGCGGCTGCAGTCGCTTTCCTCGCATCGGATGCGTCTTCCTTCATTACTGCAATCAACCTGCGCGTGGACGGCGGCTCGGTAGGTGACGAGAAACACCTTCCCGGAATTTAGCTGTGCTCTAGCTGTCACAAACATTTGTTTGTGACAGCGTACGCGAACCACACTCCACAGGGCGAGGCGTCAGGACCGGACTGCAGAATATCTTTATTGAGAGCGTTACTTTACCGAAGCAGACCTTAAGAAGGCCGGGGACCATGGACCATTACAAGCTGGCTCGCGCAAGAGAACGTAGCATTGGATCCCTATTCTTCTCTGTTTTTGGAGGGCTATGGCTCTTCGTCAGCTTCCTCGCTTTCGGCTTGCTGACCCGTTGGGTTTTGCTGCTCTTGATCCTTGGAACGCTGGCCTTCATCGCCGTCGCTGTCTGGCTTCTTCAAGCGGTACCGAACGGGGTGATGCCCGAGCCTCAGCGCGCACGTGACGGAAGAATGTTTGGCGTGGTTAACGCGGTTCAAGGTGCTGCTATCTTCTTAGATTTCCTGCTAGCCAATCGCTTCAATCACCCAAATGTCGCGTTCCCGTTAGCCGTCCTCATCGTAGGACTACACATCTTCGCTCTACCGCGTTCTTACTGGATACCAAGCAACCTCATCACAGGTGTGGTTCTCATTGCTGTCGCTCTGTCGTGCATCATTTTTCTTCATGGTGACAGAATGGTGGGTACCGTCACCATGTGCGCCGGTCTCACACTCTGGTGCAGCGCCGTGTGGAAGCTAACAACTGCTTTTCGTTTTTTACAAGCCCAAAGCCTCAAATCAGTCTAGCGAATTGCCAGGAGCGGCAGTCTATGGAAAACATTCGTTTGTGACGAGCTAAAACATGCGACGCGGCCTTTGCCCCTCGAAAGAACTTTGTTGGCGCATGTCGATAGTCCTAAGCCATGTATTCACCAGCTCCGGCCAAGCTGTAACCGGCAGGTTGATACGACGGACCCAAAGGCAGGACCTCCTTGGCCGCGTCAGGTCAGATAGCCCGAAAGCGTGGGGAGCTCTCTGCTCAAACGCTAATACTGGACGTGGCCTTTTCCTGGTCTAGTAGCGATTCCGAGCAACTCGCACACTGGCAGGTTCCTCGCTAAGCTTCGGGGCCCGTGTTTGGCAGCGGCGAGCTAGAGACTGTACCGGCTACCAGCCGATACGAAGAGGTTTCATTCTCATGCACGGTGGTGCTGGCAGTGACCGCGTCGGGTGCCGGGTTGCCCACTGGAGCGACGTGCGCGCAGTGATTGCGATGCACTTAGGGTTGGGTTGCGGTGAAGGTCCAACTGCCGAGGACTTGGTTGGATCGCAATCCTCCCGTTCCTCCGGTGAACCCCACGAAGGCGGTGTTGGCTCCGACGATGGCTGGAATATTCAAGTTCGTATAGGTCTGGGTGGCCGAAGCATTGGTGTTTGTATCCGTGACGGTTACGGTGAGGGTGGGTCCGGCATACGTTAAGCTGACGTGGATGTAAGATCCGGTGACTAAATGAATGCCGCTGGGTATCAGATCGATAGACGGTACGGTGGGGGTGGCGCCATTGATGTAGAGACCCGTGGAGCTATCGCCTTCACCGGCGTTGTTGTAAAAATCAAATTTAATACCGACGCTCTTCGTGATGGGAGACGACGGCGAGCCGTAGCCCAAGTATTCGCCGTAGGAGCCGAGTGCTTGGGGTCCTTGGTTTTGAATGACGAACACTAAGCCGTCCGCGCTCTCGAACTCAAAGTCGATCGCATTCCTGAACTCCACTTCGAAGTAAAAGTCGGTGGTGAAGGCCTGGACGCCCAACACGCTGTTTGCGAAGACGCTGCCTGCTTCGTTGCCTCCGCTGGTGTCGGTCAAGAGTAGTTGGCTCTGCGTATAGTTGGGGGTATCCGTGGCATACGCGGACCCGTTGAAATAAAAGGGTCCGTTGTATGCGACTACAACGAAACCAACATGATCGGCGGGGGTGACGGTGAAGACCTTCGTTCCGGTGGAGCTGGTGATGCCGGAGAGGACGGCGACTGCCTTGATCGTCTGGGAGTAGAAGACCGGGATGGACCCGGTGTACAGGGTGGACGCGGCGGTGGGTGTGGAACCGTCGACGGTGTAGAAGATGGCGGCGCCGGGGGTCGCATCCGTGATGGTGATGGTCTGAGGGACGGCAAAGCTGCCCGCGGCGGGAAGGACAGGAGCGGTGACCGGGACGCCGGGGGTGTAGGCCCAGGTGAGGATGGTCTGGGTGGCGGTCTCGCCACCGGTTCCGGCGGTGAACCCGACGTGAGCTGTATTACTGCCAAGCACGGCGGGGATGTTGACGGGGTAGCTCTGGGTCGAATGGGCCTGCGTAACGGTATCGGTAATGCTGACGATCAGGACCGTGCCGTCGTAGCTCATGTGGACCTGGAAGGGATCGCCGCTATGCAGGTTAATTCCAGTGGAGGTGAGGTCCGTGGCGGGCGTGGTTGGCGAGGCACCGTTGAGGTAGAGGCCAGTGGAGTTCGAGCCTTCGCCGGCGTTGCTGTAAAGATCAAACTTTATGCCGACGCTGGGCGTGATGGCGGCCACACCGGTTCCCGCGCCGAAGCCCAGGGCGCTGCCATACGCGCCGAGTGCGTTCGGACCCATGTTCTCGAGGACGAACATAAAGCCGTCCGCGCCGGGGCTGGTGATCTGGAAGGTGAAATCGTTGGTGAAGGCCTGGGCGTTCACCGCTGCCGGCGCAAAGGCGCTCGCGGCCTGATTGGTGTTGCCAACGCGGGTGAGCTGGAGGCTGCCGCCGTTCAGAGCCGCGGAGCCGTTGACGTCGACGCTGCCGGGCGTAAAGTCGCCGCCTGTGATGATGGGAACAGTGGGCGCGGCAATGGTGGGTGCAAAGGAGACGCCCTTGAAGTTGGAGTCCTGCGGGGCGGCGGCAAGCTGGGTGAAGGACTCGCCTGCGGCCTGCGAGGCCGTAGTGTAGCTGAGGATGTCGGTAATGCCGTAGAGGAAGGTGGGGTCGAGATCACCGATGGTGGCATTGGTGGCGTAAAGCTCGACCGCATTGCTGGAAACCGTTCCGGCGAGGCCGTAGAGGCCTGTGGTTCCGGCGGTGCTGGTGTTCAGGACGAGGTTCAGGCCTTTATACAGGGTGTAGGCCAGCGACCAGGTACCGGAACCATCCGCCGCGCTGTTGATCCACTTCTCCAGGCCTCCGTTGCCGACGGTGCTGGTATTGGAGTTGTTCTTGGGATTGCCGGTGTCGGCAACGTACAGAACAGACGGGGACGCGAAGAAGTAGTTCGAAGAGCTGATATTAATGGCAAGGCCAGCGTTGAGGCTGTTGCCGTTGCTATTGGAGCCGGTGGTGATGGTCTCCTTGCCCGTGCCGCCGGAGTTGCCGAAGCCGGTGAGCATGACCGGAGCTCCGACCGTGCTGGTGGGCAAAACACCGGCAGAGCCCAAAGTGCCGATGTAGTCGCGCGAGGAGCCGGAGCCTTCCTTTGAGTCCACCGAAACCAACAGCTGATTGTTGTAGACCTGCAGGCTGCGGGTGTCCTGCGAGAGGGTGTTGCTGGTGCTGTCCAGCCCGGTTATGGCCAAAGGTGAGGAATTGATGATGTTCAAGGGCGTGTAGAAGACGCCGCCGGTGGCGTCGCTTCCGCTCCCCTGGCCGGAGATATAGGCAACGGAGCCCGTGGGAGTGAAGATGCTCCGGGGATTGTTAGTGTTGAAGACGTTATAGACAGCGGTTGACGAGTTGACGTTGCCGTTCTGGTCCACCAGGACGACAATCCGGGGCACCGGCGTATAGGACTGGTTGGTAAGGCTACCGGACTGGGCAAGAGCGTTCGACGGTGCGGCACCGTATGCGGGTGGGTTGGCGTTGAAGCTACCAGCACTGATGCCGTATCCCATAAAGCTGAGGTACTGGCCTGTGCCGGAGAGCTGCAGTGTTCCCTCAGACGAAGAGCCGTACTCGCCGGCGACAGGGAAGTTCGCACCCGATGCGGTTTGGGGAAGCACAAGCGAATTCACATACTGAGCACTGGTGGTACTCACAGGCACGTACTGGAAAAGGGTCAGGGGCGCACCCTGATTATCGCCGTATCCACCTTTCGCGCTGTTCCCTGTGCCTGTACCAGTACCATTGGGCACGGCTGTGCAGGTGCCGGCCACCACGCCGCAGCCCTCTACCAGTACGACAAGGTTTCCGGGCGTGAAGTAGGGCGTTTGCTGTGCAAATACAGGCAGGAAGCCGAGAGATAGACCGGCCAGCGTCAAGACTGCGCGAACGGGCCGGCGCGCGAGGGCGTAGTCTTGAAAAGACTCTGTGAGCATGCTATCTCCAAGGGGGCTTACTGTGGAGTCAGTGTAGCAGCGCAGTTCCCCGAAGTAGAACAATATTGGAGAGATATTCCACGCCTCAGCCACGCAATACTCTGGCAGGAGCTTAACGGGTTAAAGCAGTGGCGAACTCTGCTTGGGCAGTCCGATCCAAAAGGGAACCTATCGTCCAAGCCGGTCGAAGCGCGTCCGAACGGATCTGCACATATCTACCAACTGACGGGCGCTGTGCAGACTGTGGATGGGTGGCAACGTCCACGACACGTACCTCGGAGCCGAAACTGAAAATCTTCCTCAGCTCCTTAGGTTCTCCGGTGATGGGATCCATGGGCCAGTGAACGTGGTGGTAAGGTCCTTGACGACGACCCTGGAAGGGCAGCTGCTCTGCGCGGCAAGCAGGTGCGAGGCGAAGACAGCCCTCGCTTTGCGCAGCATAGAACCTTCTCTGTGGGTGACGGCACGATGCCAACGTAGACCGGTAGCGCTCTCAGGATCGGCTAACAGTACAAGCCTCGGCCAAGGGTTTCGGTGGAGGCTTGTAGCTGGTAACCGAGCTCTCCTTCCGAGTTAGAAGTAGAACTTCGCTGCAAGCTGAACGTCGCGGGGATCGCCAGCTGTTCCCGTGATCTTGCCGAAGTTGCTGCCGTCGTTGATATTCGCGTCAGGTCCCGAGAAGTAAGGATGGTTGAACGCGTTGAAACTTTCCAGGCGGATCTGTAGGTTGTACCGCTCACCTCTGCCCAGGTAGGTGTTCTTGAAGATGGAAAGATCGGCATTGGTGTACCCGGGATTGCGAACGTCAGCCAGGACACGTGGACCGTTTCCGATGGTGAAAGGCGCAGGATTGGCAAATGCCGCAGTGTTGAACCACTCGGCCCGCGTGGCGTTCGCGATCCGGGCGCTTTTCAGGATCTGGTTTGGCCGTTGGCCTCCGCCCAGTAGATGGGCGTTGTCGTTGGTGCCTCCCAGAATAACGGGGGTGCCGGAGTTATAGTTGACGATACCGCCGAATTGGAAGCCGCTCAGCAGCGTATTCGCCAGACCGTTGACTCCCGAAAGGTAGTGTCGTCCATGACCGAATGGCAATTCGTAAGAGAAGCTGCCGGTGAACTGCCGCGACACGTCGTAGGCGGAGACGGAGTATTCGCCGTTAGGATTGTATTCGTTGGCATAGGTGGAGCTTGCCGGCCCAAGGTAGCCGACGGCGGCCGAGGAGTTGTCCATGGTCTTGGAGCCGGTGAACGCCAGCAGTGCTGTTAAGCCCTGGGCGAAGCGCTTGTCGACCTTTACGGTCAGAGCCTGATAGTTGGCCTGGGCTCCAGGCTTGCGCACTGCGCTCACGTTGTCGTATTGCGGATATGGCCGCAGCAACTGGTTTGCCGGGACGGTGGGATTGGCCAGGTCCGAACCCGGAAGCGTAATGATGCCATAGAACGGATTGGCGACGTTGTTTGTAAGATTGTTTCCGAGCGCAAGGTAGTTTGTGGTGAGCTGGTCGTATGGAACGCCAGGATCGCCAAACGGCAGGAACAGGCCACGGTTGCCGATGTAGCCGACTTCCAGAATCGTGTTCAAGGGTAGGCTGCGCTGAATGTTAGCGTTGGTTTGCAACGAGTAGGGATTGCGATAGGACGGAAAGAACGAGTTACCGATGCTGCTGCCGATGTCGGTCCCGGGGCCGCCTGAGACGCCGAGCGGCAGATTGAAGCCATCCTTGGCCGGGTTGTCGAGCGTGGTGTTGATCGTCAGCTGGTTGTCGTGGGAGAAGTTGTAGTTCGTCTGGCCGGTGAAGCCTTCGGTTCCCGCATCGCCTGAGGTGCCGGCGGCCTGCAGGGTCGACGGAGCGAAGACAAGGCCGAAGCCGCCGCGAATCAGAGTCTTCTCGTTGATGGCATACGAAGCGCCAAAACGGGGGCCGAAGTCCTTGTACTGCGTAGGGGCCTGCCGACGGCCATAGAGTGAGCCGTGCTGGCCGACGAAGCGGATGGCTCCCTTCAAACTCGAACAGGCAGGGCAAACCGCCGGCGAGATACCCTTGGCTGCGATGGCGGCAGCAATAGGCGATGGAGCGTTCGGATCCCAGTACGAGAGCTGGTTGTGTCGCTCGGTCCGGGGGATCTCGACGTCCCAGCGAAGACCGTAGTTGAGGGTTAGCCGCTTGCTGGCTTTGTAGTCGTCCTGCGCGTAAAGGGCAATGTAGGAGCTTGCCTGGGCGGTAGTGATGTCTTCGGTCTGGTTGCCATAATCGGGCAGGCCAAGCAGGAAACCGGCAAAGCCGTTGCCGTCACTGAGCGTCGGGGTGCTGCTGTTGGTATAGAGTTGGTGCTCGGTATACTGCTGGCCAAAGTAGTAGCTGCCAGAGGGCTGGCCAAACTGGTGGAAGTTGAGCAGGAGCTTGCGATATTCGCCACCGAATTTAAGGTTGTGACCGCCGGTAATTTTGATGATGCTGGCGTTCACGTCATGCGCCAGAGGATTTTCCGTGTAGGCGACGTAGCCGCTGGAACCGAGGCTGGAGTAGTTGTTCCCGAAGTTGTAGTTGGGAAAAACCTGGATGTTGGCCGCCGCGGCGAACGAGGCCGGGAAGCCCAGGCTGGTGAGCGGAAAGGTGCCTCCAAAAGGCAGGCGCGACGTAGCCGAACGGCTGAGGCCGTAACGAACCTCCGCCAGAAAGGTGGGCGAGATGGTGAAGGTGTTGTCGTACGACAGACTGTAGGAACCGGACTTCTGCGGTCCGTTGTAGCCTTCGGATGCCACGTTGTTGAAACCGCTGAAAGGCACGCCCAGGTCGTTGAAGTGCGAGAAGCGGACAAAGGTGTGCCAGCCGGGCGTCCAGTTGTGATCGACCTTGGTGTCGTAGTGGTAATAGCTGTCGGTGTCGGTCCCCGTGGAACTGTAATTAAAGCCCTGGGCCGCCGCCTGGGCTGCCGTGTAGGTGGGCACCGGGTAGTAGGCAAGGGAAGCGAGTGCCACCTTGCTGAAAAGGTTTGAGGGAATCCTGTTGCCCAAAAAGGCCTGGCGGGTAAAGGTTCCGTTGGCGTTCGCGGTGACCTGATAAGGGTTGTAGATTTGCGCGGCAGTCTGCGAAAAATCGCCCATCCGCTCCAAAAGCGTTGGCACGGTAAACGTCGCGTTGTCACCATGAGTCAGATTCGACTTTTCAAAGGCAACGAAAAAGAAGGTTTTATCGTGGCCGTCATAAAAGTGGGGAATCACCAGTGGACCACCAAAGGTACCACCTTCCTGGTATCGCTTCAGATCGGGGATAGGTGTTCCGGGCGAGGTGAAGTAGCTTTTCGAATCGAAGACGGAGTTGCGCGCAAAGATGAACCCGGTGCCATGCACCTTGTTGGTACCCGACTTAGTGATGAGCGAGATCACGCCGCCGGAGAAGCGGCCGTACTCAGCCGGTAGCACGCTGGTCTGCACGTTGAACTCCTCCACGGAATCGACGATAGGCGTATACGCACTGGAACTGTTGCCGACGTTATTCTCCGGCAGGATATTGGTCTGACCGTCCAGTTGCTGCTCATTGTTCGCGTTACGCGAGCCGGAGATGTGCGGGGTCGAGGCGCCCCCCACATTGCTGACCCCGGGCGTCAAAGTGGCCAGATCGAACGGATTGCGGCCGTTCAACGGCAGGTCGACAATGCGCTTCTCCGTGATCACCGCACCCGTGGACGACGTGTCCGTCTCCAGGTTAGCGCTGGTGGCGGTCACCTCCACGGTCTGGTTGTCCGTTGAGGGGGAAAGGCTGAAGTTGGCCGGATGGTTTTCAGATACTTCTACGTTGACGTTGTTCTGCTTGTCCACGCGGAAGCCCGGCGCGGCCACCTGCACGCTGTAGGTTCCGGGAGGCAGCAGTGGCACTTGATAGCGGCCCGCATTATCGGTGGTGAGCACCTTGGTGTAGTTGGTGTCGACGTTGATGACCGTGACCTGCGCGTGTGGAATCACGGCACCGGACTGATCGGTGACGATTCCCTCCAAAGCGCCAGTGGGACTTTGCGCGAGCAGCGGCATAGCCGAAACAGTCACGGCACACACAAGATGTTTAAGTTTCATGACAAGTCTCTCCTCGTTTGCGCTAGCTAGGATTCCACGAAACGATCCAAGTTGGCGGCGTCCTGGGCGAAGCGGCCCCGGGTGGCTGCAAGAGATGGGCGTGCAGGAGTGGTCTAGCTCACTGTGTTATCGTTACCACGAAACGAAAAGAACTGTAGTCCGCGATACAAGTTTCTGTCAACAGGAATAACGCGGACTCCGGCAAACGCAAGCGGATCGGCGTCCACCATCAATCGAGTTTCTGCTGGCGATTTGCTCGTCGGGAAGGATAATGGTGTTGCCTGTCGAGCCTTATCCCCGGCTTTCTTTCCCCGTGTTTTACAGTCTGCGAGTAGCTTTTTGTGTACAGCATTGAACCGGTAATGAACGCACTATGCCGCACACATCGTTGCTCCTGTTCCGCTCCTTCCTGAGCCGGCAGGCAGGTCTTTCGGCACGGCTCAAAGCGACCTACTGCGCCGGGCAACCCAACCCCCGAAGCAGCGTGTTATCGTTATCCGCCGGAGGAGCGCATATGAGCTATCGCATATCACGACGCACGTTAGGCACCACGCTTGGAACCTTTCAACGATGCGTCGCCGGTCTTGCCGCAGCCGCTTTCTTCCTTGCACCAGGAGCTCTGGCTCAGCAGCTGCCCAGCAACGAGCCCGCGCAGTACGGGCCCTACAACGCTACCTTTCTCCCCGACGGCCAGGGCCTGCGCTTCGCCATTGCGAACGGGAACGATACCGTGCTTCTGCCTAGCTCGCCCTGGACCCTCTCCTGCTGGTACAAGGTGCAAGAGCCGGTAACCGGGCTGCAGGTGCTTGCGGGTCTGGGCAACGTTTCGGACGAATACCCCCGTTTTCTCGCGCTCCGCGCAGGACAGGTAGTTTTGTGGGATGGCGCGGGAAATGAGCTTGCCGGCCCCGCCACTCCTAAGCCGGGCGAGTGGCACCGCATAACCGCTATCTTCGACGGTACGACCTTTCATCTCTACAGCGACACCACCGCGGTCGCGGCCGGGCCTTTGGTGCTAGGCACCGCCAGCCCCGTGCTGCAGCTCGCGCCACCCGTCATCGTTGCCGAGCAAGGGTCGCACTTCGGCGGCAGCATTGCCTCCTTTGTGGTTTTGCGCCGTGCGCTTTCCGATGCAGAGGTCAAAAGCACGTACCAGCATCCCCCCGCATTCAACCTGATCGACTACGACCTGGGTTCAAAGCCGTGGCCGCTCCAGACACGCGGTCAGGCCGGCTACCAGGGCCCGCAGGATCCCGCTCAGCGGCCCGTGAGCAGAGCGCCACTGGGCCAGCCCGTCGCCATCAGACGTGCGCCGGTCGGTGCATCCCTTCAATCCACGCAAAGAGGAGAGTGGGTCTTCAACGACGGCTGGACGCTGCGAGAGGCACCTCTTACGCGCGCCAATGGCCCTGAACTCTCCACCCAGGCCTTTTCCGATACAGGCTGGATGCGTGCCACCGTTCCCGGCACCGTACTCACCACCATGGTCGATGACGGTATCTACCCGGATCCGTACTACGGCCTCAACAACCTCGCCATCCCGGAGACGCTCAACAAGCAGGAGTACTGGTACCGCAACACCTTCCAGGTCCCGGCAGATATGGGATCTGCCCTTGCCGCGGGTGGAGCGCATGTTCAACTCAACTTTCAAGGCATCAACTACCAGGCCGAAGTCTGGCTTAACGGCACACGCCTGGGCTCGATCAAAGGAGCCTTTATCCGCGGCACCTTCGACGTGACCGCGTTGCTGAAACCGGGCCAGCAGAACGTCCTCGCCGTACGCATCGCACCACCGCCCCACCCGGGCATTCCACAGGAGCAGTCCGTTCTCGGCGGACCGGGAGAGAACGGCGGTGTCATGGAGCTGGACGGACCCACATTCCTCGCGACAGAGGGCTGGGACTGGCTTCCAGCGATTCGTGACCGCGATAGCGGCATCTGGCAGCCCGTTACCCTGACCCTAACGCAGGCACTCAGCCTGGGCGATCCGCAGGTGCTCACTACTTTTCGGGATCACGATACCGCGCAGGCCGCGGTTGCCATCACCGTACCCGTCCTCAATCGGTCGGACCATCCGATCGTGGCATTCATCCATGCCAGCGTTGACTCTCTTGCCATCGATAAGCAGGTCACCATACCCCCCGGCACCACCGATGTGAAACTGCAGCCTACGGACTTCCCGCAGCTAAACCTGCAACACCCTCGCCTCTGGTGGCCCAATGGCTATGGCAAGCCCGAGCTCTATACCCTTTCCCTCGAAGTCCGCATGGGCACAGTCCTCTCCGACACTCGCACGCTTCGCTTCGGAGTCCGTGAGGTCAGCTATGAGCTGAGTCTGCTGGATGCTACCGGCCACTTGCGCCGGGTTGAGTTCACCCCAGCCCTGGCTCTCGCGGCGACCAGTTCTATCGTGGACGTCAGCCACTCCGGCATGCGCGAGATCCCTGGCGCGGATGCCATTGCGCTCAACATCCCGGAAAGCAAGCGCAGTGAATACATGTATCAGTCCTGGGTCTCCTCGCTCGCACCGGGTGCGGACAGCTCTCCAGCAATCCGCACCATCGCCGATGGCGGCCCCGCTCCCTATCTCGTCCTCCGCGTCAACGGTGTCCGGATCGCGGTCCGCGGCGGCAATTGGGGCATGGACGACGCACGCAAGCGCGTCTCTCGTGAGCGTCTTGAGCCATACTTCCGGCTCAACCGCGACGCTCATCTCAATATCATTCGCAACTGGGTCGGCCAGTCCACCGAAGAGTCTTTCTATCAGCTTGCCGACGAGTACGGCATGATGGTCTGGAACGACTTCTGGGAGTCCACGGAAAACTACAACCTGGAAGCCCAAGACCCAGCCCTCTTTCTCAGCAACGCCGCCGACACCATCCGCCGCTTTCGCAACCATCCTTCCATCGTTCTCTGGTGCGGGCGTAACGAGGGTGTCCCCCAGCCCATCATCAACCAGGGTCTCGACGACCTGATTCGTACGCTCGATGGCACGCGCTTTTACTCGCCGAGCTCGAACCAGGTCAATCTTCAGCAGAGCGGGCCATACAGCTACCAGGACCCATCGCTCTACTACACAACGTTGAACCGTGGCTTTTCGGTCGAGACGGGTACACCGTCCATGTCCACACTGGAGTCGTTCCAGAGCAGCACGCCGGCAGCCGACCAGTGGCCCATCGGCGACGTATGGGCATACCATGACTGGCACGCCATCGGCAACGGCCGGACCGCGCCTTTCATGGCTGAAATGGAGTCCGAGTTCGGTGCACCCACCTCGCTGCCCGATTTCGAACGCAAGGCCCAGATGCTGGACTTCGTCGACCACCGCGCCATCTTTGAAGGCATGAACGCAAACCTGTGGGCTCCCAATAGCGGCCGCCTCCTGTGGATGTCACAGCCCGCGTGGCCCAGCACCATGTGGCAGATTCTCAGCTCCGATTACGACACGCAATCTTCCTTCTACGGCACCATGCTGGGTGCCGAGCCGCTGCACGTTCAGTTGAACCTCGCAAGCTACGGGGTAGACGTCGTCAACACCACCACCGTGGCGCACAGCGCGCTCACCGTCAGTGCACGCGTCCTCTCACTCAGCAATGAGTTGCTGCTGCAGAACAGCCAGTCCATCGACTTGGCTACCGACAGCGTCGCCCATGCGTTCCGCCTTGCGCTTGCGTCCCTGCTGCCGCGCAGCATGGTGCTGGTAGAGCTTCGGCTGACGGACGCCGCTGGCGCCATGCTTTCACGCAATTTGTACTGGCTTGGTGAAAAGCCATCGAGTTACCGCGAGCTTAATCGTCTGCCCGCTGTGCCGCTGCGCATGACGGCCTCGGTTGCCACTGTTGGCACGGAGACGACAATCTCCCTAACTCTTGTTAATTCGGGCTCCGCTGCCGCGCTCGCCAGCAAACTCACGCTGCTGGGCCCCGATGCCAAACGCATCCTGCCCGCCTACTATTCCAACAACTACATCTCGCTATTACCAGGTGAGAGCGAAAACGTGCAAATCCACTTTCCCGTCGAGGCTGCCGGCAAAGAGGCACGGGTCACCCTTCGCGGCTGGAACGCTCAGCCTCAGTTTCTGGATATTAGGCTGCCGCGCTAACGCATTTTTTCTTTTGGTGTAAAACCCGAAGGTGCTGTGCAATGGCGTTTTGTTGGAGCAATGCCCATAGCCGTCAAGGCCTTGCTCTACACCTTGAAGCGGTGTTTGCGCGCACATGGGTCAACTTCATTGCATCTTGCGTCGAGAGGCTATTGCAAAATCTCCGGCCCTGACGATCCCGCTCTATGGGTCATCTATCCGGAAATTCAAGGCTGGACCACGGATGAGGAGGAGTTATACTTGGGCGCGATGGCACGTTCAGTCCGCATGAGTGACGTCGCCAAGCTGGCGGGCGTAAGCACCATGACCGTGTCGCGTGTGCTGAACGGAAACTCCAACGTCACGGAAAGCATGCGGCAGCGCGTCATGACTGCTACCGGACAATTGCGTTATCAACCCAATGAGTTGGCCCGCTCACTCCGCGAGCAGCGCACCCGTCAGATCGGCGTGATCGTTCCGTACCTCTTCGATCCATTCTTTGCCATCTGCGCCCATGCTGTAAACACCGTAGCCAAGCAGCACAGCTATTCGGTTGTGCTGTCCACATCCAATGAGAATCCAGAGGATGAGTTTGAAGAAGCTAACCGGATGCTGCGTCGCAACGTGGAAGGATTGATCCTGATTCCGACGCAGCCCACCAAGGCTACGTCGCTGCTTCTGGGGCACGAGTTCAAGCGCATACCGATCGTCACGCTCGACCGTCCTGTGCGTGGCAGCCGGTTCGACAGCGTGCTGGTGGAAAACAGGAGCGGAGCCCAGGAGGGCACCGAGCATCTTCTTGCACTGGGGCACAAACGCATCGCCTACATAGGTCTCCCCGACGACCTGTACACCATGAATATGCGTCATCGCGGTTACAACGCCGCAATGCACGCCGCAGGCCTGGAAACTCAGACGGCTCTGCTTTCCGGCGCGCTGGACGATTCGTTTGCCGCCGTACGAAGGCTGCTCTCCGCGAAGAAGCCGCCCACGGCCCTCTTCAGCGCGAATAGTCTTATCACGCTCCATGTGCTGGAGGCGCTGCAGTCGATGGGCTACCATCCACCGCGTCCCATCGCACTGGTTGGCTTTGATGATTTCGAAACCGCCTGCTTGCTGCGGCCCGGTATCACCGTGGTTAGGCAGCCCATCGAGCAACTGGGCCGGACCGCGGCAGAAATCCTTTTTAGACGCCTTTCCGACACAGGCAAATCATCTGCCACCAGGCGAAAGATTCTGCCTGTGAAGCTGATCGTCCGCGGCTCCTGCGGCGCCGTTGCGCACCGGTCAAGCGACAAGAAGCTGCTTCAGTAGACAAAGCAGCGAACGTTGCAATGCAGAACAGGGTACCTACGCTGAATTGAAGTCAAGCCGATAGCGCTGACCGTTACCTTCGATCAGGACTTTAAAGCTTCATTGATATAAGTTTCGCGTTTACCTTTCAGCATGCGGTAATGGCTAGATCAACACTCAATCTGTGCCGCGATGATCGACAGGATGCTTTGAAAGCGTGGCTGTGCTTCATAGCCTTTCGCAAGAGGGGGTGAGATCTCCGGCTGTGTTGACAAGTGCCGTCTTGCTCCCTATAGTCGGGCACAATATATCGATAACAACGCCTGTTTCTGTTCTAAATCGGTTCCCACGGCACATTTGCTCCGGATCTTTCGGTTCTCCGTCGTCCCAACTCAGGATTGTTCATGTCTCGTGCTTTTGTCTCCCTGTGCCTCCTCTTACTGTCGGGTTTGTGGCAGTCCGCCTCCGCACGCGAGCGTTCCTTGCCCGCCGTACCCCAGGCGATTGCATCGACGCATTTCATGGTCACGATCAACGGACAGTCCACACCCGTCTTTCACGCAGCGAACAACCTCTACTTTCTAAACTTCGCTGCCTCCAGGCGCACCAGCATTTCGGTCACGGCACCCTCGGACGACTTCTGGGCGAGCGGTGTGGAGGTGCAGCCCTGGCGCCTGGGCATCCGTCCCGTGCGCCATGGCCGTACCATCAGCTTCGTGCTCGATGGCCCCGCCAAGGTCACTCTTTCGCGGCCGGGCGACTTTCTTCAGAACGCTGAAATGCTTTATCTCTTTGCCAACGCACCCGAAATAAATGCGCCGACCCGCTCGCGGCGCGGACTGCGCTACTTCGGCTCCGGCGTGCATACACAAAACATTGACGCACAGACTGGCGAGTCCATCTATCTCGCGCCAGGGGCGGTCGTATTCGGTGCGCTGAACGTCTGGGGAGTCGATCACGTCCGGGTCTTCGGCCGTGGCGTCATCGTCTACGACGGCCCGCAGGATGCGACAAGCGATACGGGATGGCAGCACCGGCGCAACTGGCATTGCATCGTCATGGACAACGCCCATGAGATCTCGGTCGAGGGCATCACCTGTGTCGTGCGTAGTCGTACCTGGCAGATCCAGATGAAAGATTCACGCAACGTCGTGTTCGACAACGTCAAGGTGATTGGCGCAAACAGCGGAAATGCAAACGCCGACGGCATGGATTGGCTCGGCGGTGGAGACACCGTGATCCGCAACAGCTTCTTTCGTGCCGCGGACGATGTCTTCGCCATGCAAAGCAGTTGGGAAGGCTACGGTCCCGCCGCGTTTGCGGTTCAAGGTAAGCCCGTGACCAACATCCAAGTGGAGAGCAGCATCGTTTCAACGAGCATTTCCAACATCGTCCGGGCTGCGTGGCCGCAGAAGAACTTCGAAGGTGGCAACTTCCTGATGAGCGACACGGATGTGCTGCACATGGGCCTGGGCGGCTGCGGCATTCCATTCGCGCTGATGGAAGTCTGGGCGTACCCTGAGGCGCGCGGGAAAAGCTCCGGCTTTTCCTTCAACGACATCCGTCTGGACGACTGGTACTCGCTGGTACAACTGCGGCAGGCGCAGCCCGGCGCGGTGCGCGGCGTCCACTTCACCGATATCGCCTCACTCGGAGCGCCGTCCCTGGTGCCATCCCTGCTTCAAGGCGATGTGAAGGATGTGACGCTCGATAACGTTACGCTTGCGGGTCGAACGGTGAGCAGCGCCGCCGATGTGCCTTTGCAGGCGACCGACGGCGCGGAAGCTGTGGCCATCCACAACACAGGACCACCCGTGGACCTCACGATAACCAAAGGCTGGCTGCGCCCTGGGCATCCGGTGCACTTTGAGGCCACACCGCAGGACCACGCGACAGCGCTCGATTACACGTGGATCTTTGGTGATGGTACCCAGGCGCATGGCCGCAAGGTCGACCATCGCTTTGGCGACGCGCAGGGCACGCTGCTCGATGGTTCGGGTCTATATCGTGTCCTGCTGCACGTCGCGTCGCAAGACGGCCGGAACACTTGGATGGTGGTGCCGACCGTTGTTCGCGATACGATTGCTCCCGCTTCCACGCAGACTGCCGGACTGCCGGGCGTAGCATACCGCTATCAGGGAAGCGGTGAGGTCGGCCCGACGGTGGGCAGTTCCCCCGTGCTCAGCCTCGCCGACCTCCCCAAACGCGAGGCACCGTACACCATCGATTTCGACACATCGGTCGATATTCCCGACGATGGCGGATACGTCTTCACCCTGCTTGCAAATGATGGCGCCTCTCTCGCGATCGATGGGCACAGAGCAGGAAAGACGCCGGCTCCCTTTGCGCAGGTCTGCGGCCTTGCAGGCAATGCCGCCCAGCAGGTTACGGTCGCGGTGGAGCTGGCCAAAGGGCTGCACAGACTCCAAATCTCTGAGCGCCACAACGCGGGTGAGGACGACCTCCAGCTGCTGTGGCAGGGTCCAGGAATTCCGCAAAACACAATTCCCGCTTCCAGTCTATTTCTTCCCACTGCCGAGGCGCCCTGAAGCCTCGAGCGTGAAAGGGCCGGCATGCCCATTAACGACCCGGAGATTGGGCAGCCCGGGCTCGCCACGTTTCTGTGAGTTGATAATCTGAGAGGGCCTTGATGAAAACGCCGCCGACAACCGAGCGTGCCTGAAAGGACTCCTGTTTGCCGGTCTTGGTGTCGTACCAGTCGGTCAGGGGCACGCGGCTTGGACCTTGGTTGATCCAGAGCGCGATCGGATCCATGATGGCGTTGAAATCGGCCGGGGTCGAGGCCAGGGTCGCGGTCCAAACAGACCAATCGAGTTTGGTGTAGTCGCGGCGGCTGTCAAGTGGGAGCCCATACGTGTTCAGCTTGGTCTTGTAATATGCGATCTCTGCGTCGCGCACGGATGGAGGGAAAAGGTTGTAATTCAGAAGTTGATCCCAGACAAGGTTGTACTTCTGGCTCCAGGTGTTGGGTGAGTCGTAGGCCAGCTTGTAGTGATCGCCCTCCTTGTCCATAATCATCCAGCGGGCGGCGTATGCGTGAGCCGTTGCCGAATAGTCTCGCGCAACAGCCTGCTTGCCCAGGAGGCCGGCCAGATCCGCATAGGCCTGCAACGCATCGATCGCCTTGAGCGCGAGGTTGCCGTTATGCGTGACGTGGCCGGCGAAGTCGTCGGTGGTGAGCTGGTTTGCCGGGTCCAGGCCGTTCGTTCTTAGAAACTCAGCCCACTCGGTGAGCTTGGGCCAGAACTCGGCGGCCAGGGCGAGGTTGGGCTTCCCGCTGATCGAGGCGCGAGCAACCGCATCGACCATCAGCAGCATGTTGCCGGATTCTTCCACCGGCATCTGGTTCTCTTCGCTGCGCTCACCACCGCCGTAGGTCTGCCCGTTGGCCAGGGGATAGGTGCCCAGATCGTGGGGAGCAAAAGGGAAACGCCAGCGATTGGGCAGGGAGGTGTACTCCATCAAGGGGCGGAGTTCGGCTTCGAGCAGCGCGGGGTTGAAGAAGAGAAAGAGCGGGGAAGCGGGATACAGCACATCCACGGTGGCGATGGAACCGTTAGAAAAATTTTCCTTGCCAAAGACCAGGGGCTTGCCATCCACGTCCGCGACCAGGGCATGCGCGGCCCAGGCCTGCCGGTAGGCCAGGATGCAGAGGTCGGCGTAGTGGGAGTCGGCGATGCGGGTGAGGTCGGCAGCGAGGGTGGAGTCCAATTCGAGGCCGCGAGCTTCAAGCGCCGGCAACTCGCGCTCAGCCGCGTCCAGCATGGCGGGGACGCTTTGGCCGTTGCGCTGCCACCAGGGCCGCAGGTTCCGCTGAAGGTATTGGATGGCATAGCTTTCGGTGTAGGAGACCAGGAGATGGCGGCTCACCGGCTGCGTGGAGACAGTGTGGAAGAGGAGCTGCGTGGCCAGATGGGGTGCACCATGACCGACATAGGGCGAAGCCTCCATGTCGTCCGATCTCTGCAAAGAGCCGGTCTTCACGAAGGTGCCCCAGGTCTGCACCGAGGAGTAGGCGACGATGGCGGACAGGGACTCCTCGTCGTTGGGAACGGAGAGATGGAAGTAGCCCCAGTCGATGCGGACATCGTCGCCGGCACGGTTGAGCACGCGCTGATCGCGGGATCCGACGGAAAGAACAGTCTGCGTCTCCGTCTGGTTGCGGGAGCAGGTGACCGCGTCGCCGGTAGCATCGACGGCAATCAGAGGGTCGACATCGGTGAGAATTGAGGCGTCGGCATGGCTCTTCCCGTCGATGGCATGGAGAGTGTAGGTGAGGTACGTGACGGGACGCGAAAGGATGTCGAGGTCGGAAAGCATGGTCGGGGTAAAAAAGGTGAGATCCAGCTGCACACCGCTCCCGGTAAAGCTGTAACGAGTATGCGTGGGCGTGACGGTGTGCGCGATCTGCTGCATGGCCGGCAGTTCCCGAGGCTGCGTGCCCATGAAGCGCATGATCTTGCCGTCCACGCGGAGCAGCCCGGCGATGGGCTGGGGCTTGTTGGTCCAGTGCACGGTGTCCGAGGCGGTAAGTTCATCGGTCTCCGACCAGACGGAAAAGTAAGGATTGTGGGTAATCAGAGGCGTAGCCGGGTAGCGCACGGATTGTGGGGAGGCCTGGGCGAAGAGCAGATGAGGCATGAGCACGAAGAGAGGCAGCAGAAGTCGGAGACGAAGAAGCATGGGACGAAGCCTCAAAGAAGTGTCGGGAGCAAGAGCGATGTCGGCGAGCAGGAAAGGACGTGAAGCAACGGGAAATAAAGGCTGCCTTCCACTTAGACCAACCCGCTTCAACCGATGCCATGGTATCGATATCATCACTGTGCAAACAGAACTCTAGGTTTCTGTCCTCGACGTTGTCAAGCTATGGTTTACCTCGAGGCGTTGGGTCGGCTGCGTAAACCCGGAGCGAGCTCAAGGGCAGGTTCTACCCGAGCGACCTCTAGTTCACTGGATCGGCTTCGGAGGTGAAAGTGGAGGCCGGGAGACCGGCTTGGTTGAACATGGGATCCGGCACCACGTTGGTCCAAGCGTAGCGAACGTAAACGGGCCGGGGGCAAGCGGCGGAGGTGACCACGACGGATGACCCCTGAACGACTCCTTGTGCAGGAACAAAACGATGGTCGGGTCCGGCGAGCTCGAAGGACGTGCCGGCGGGGGTACGGTAGGTAAGACCTTCCGCATGATCGAACCAGACGCGCAGCGAGTTGCGACCGTCGGGGAGGATTTCGGATGTGGCTTCACGGTAGGTGGGACCCTGGTCTGCAACCGGTTCACCATAGGCCAGGGCGCGGGCGGCGAGTGAAAGGCGTTCGCCGATGGTCTGCTTATCGGGTGGATGGACGTTGGCGGGGTCGCCTACATCAAGGGAGACGACCATGGCGGTGTTGGCAACGGCAAGGGTGCGGCGCTGTTCTTCGCGAACGCGGCCCCACTGCTCACCAGGAGAGGAAAAGCTCGAGATCTGGACAAAAAGGAAGGGAAGCAAGCCCTGGTTGAAGTGTGCACGCCAGTCCGCGATCAGAGCGGTGAAGAGGGTGCCGTAGAAGGGGGCACGGTCGGGCGCGGAGTTGGTCTCGCCCTGATACCAGAGGAACCCTTTGAGGGCATACGGTGTGACGGGAGCGACCATGCCGTTGAAAAGTCCAGCGGGCCGCCATGAGGTCTCGTCGGGGTGCCAGGGGTGAGCAGGAGCGGGTTTGCCGGCGAAAGCCGCCGCGGTGTCCTCACGTTCTTCGGCGGCCAGCGTGGCTTGGAGATGGGTCTGCTCTGCCGCGAAGCGGGCGCGGCTACTGAAGGCGGGCAGCAGGCTGGGCTGCGAACTCAGCGTATCGAGCGAGACCCAGGAATCGGCGGGTGTGCCGCCCCAGGTAGCCTCTATGAGGCCGATGGGCACGGCTTCCTTGCGGGCAAGGGCGCGGCCGAAGAAGTAGGCCACAGCGGAGAAGCGGCGCGCAGTCTCAGAGGTGCAGAGCTGCCATCCCGCATGGAAATCGTTCAGGGGGACGTCGGAGCTGCGATGCTCCAAGACGAGCAGTCGAAGCGAGGGGTTGGCGGCGGTGGCGATCTCGTGCTCGGCGTCCTTAACGACAGCCGTAGGAGGGAAACCGTTGAGCGGCATCTCCATGTTGCTTTGGCCGGAGGCGAACCAAACGTCACCGAGGAGCAGGTCGGTCCGCTGAACGGACAGCCCATCGCCGCTAATGGACAGGGTGTAGGGACCACCGGCGGGTTCGGGTGCCAGCCATGCGCTCCACTGTCCCAGCCGGTCGGCCTCGGCCGTAAGCTGTTGGGCATGGAAACGGAGCAGAAGATGCGCGCCGGGTGTGGCCGAGCCCCAAAGATGAACGGGGCGGTCACGCTGAAGCACGGCGTGGTCGGAGAGCAATGCGGGTAGCCGCACTTGAGCCGGCGCGATAGAGGCAGAGAACAATACGGCGATGAGCAGGGTAAACACGGATTGAGCCAAAAAAGTCCTCCGCTGCATGCTACTCAGATTAAAAGCGTTTCCGCGAGGTTTATGCTGCCGGGACCAAGAACCTGCGACGGCAGACCATGTTCACCTTTATTCCGGGTATAGACCCTTAATCTATATTCGCCCGAAAGGCCGGAGTACCCTCAGGTTTGTTTGGGTCGCAATGGAATGTGTGGAACCATCAACTGTCCCACTCTTCCCATAGTCTTTGGAATCGACACAGAACGTCGATTCCCACATGACCCACCGCACCACGACTACGACGCTTTAGCGTAATAAACCGCTCTGCGACTGAAGTGGACCGCCCCGTCGACATCCTTTCTCACACTGGCGCGAGGTTGAATTGCGCTCGGTGACGGGAGAGGTTCGCCGGCTCCAGGTGCGTATCGTTAAGGCGGTGAAACGAGCAGATGGGGCAAGGTGAAAGCCTTGCAGCGTTTGCTCATCCACAACCATCGTTAAGTGGAATTGAGCTTAGCTTCTTTTGTGTTGTTGAGCTTGGTCCGGGTATAGGTGAACGGCTCAATCGGCAGCTTTATGCGAGTTGTTCCTGGTTAAGGGGAGCGCTGAACTCAAGGCCCTGACAACCGGCTCCCTGGAACATCTGCGCAATCAGGAATGCGCTTACAGCCTGAGGCAGGCTACCTTCATGCTGCCCCGTGCCTTCGTCGTGCCACGAAGCGAAGCGTGCGTTGCCGCCTCCGCGTAGTGGGCCGCTGGTTGAAGTCGAAGCATCCCGATGTCTCCCGGCCGGACCAGTGGACTCGCCAGCTCGCCGCGGAATACGTGGCCGCCACCGGAGTCTTGCGTGTCGGTGAGTTCGTCGATGACCGGCAAAGAAGCTATCCAGACCGTCTGCTGAGCGTGTCATCCAGGCTCGGCCATCTGAGTGCGCGGCGCTGCTTCTTCACCGACCTGTCCCTGTGGGAACTTGTTCCACGTCGCTTCGATCCGAGGCTGACCTTCCGCTTCCCGCGTTCGCTCGCGCTGCTGCGTTCGCCGAACCCGCGCCTCATCGCCGACAGCAACAGACTTGGCAGGGCGTCCTTGCCACGCTATTCCCTGGTCATGACGAGAGCTCTGGCCATGGTGTGGCTGTTCGCCGGTCTGAGAAAGGACGAAATCGTCCGGCTGCGCATCGACTGCGTTCGGCGGCAGACCCGCGGAATCGATGGATCGAGCAAGGAGGATGCCTCAATCTGTCTGCTCGAAATTCCGGCGAACAAGACCAATGGCGTTTACACAAAGCCCGTACACGGGGCCGTACGCGAAACGTCTACAGCCATTCTGATTTCGGGTAAATGTACGTGACTTTGGAGCTTCTTCACACACGAATGAGGAAAAGTCACTGCCTTGGACAACACAAGGGTAGGGGCAGATGCGCCGGAACGTCGTATCCTGCTTCGCGGGATCTGTCTCAGCAGCGAGCGCCGTGATTGCATCTGTGATGGTTGCGAGTAGGGTTCAGCTTTGGCGGTGACGCTTATCGGTATCTCTTCCTGTGTGGATTTTGTCTTAGTAGTGTTCCCGCGTGGCTGGTAGATCGCGGGTTGTGTCTCGTCCCCCTCTCTGTATCTAAGTAGCCTCCTTTCTAGCTCATTAGAAAGGTAAACATTCAGACACGTAATTTCTTCTTGTAAGAGTAGGAAACTCGAAGCGGGCCGCCCGCCCGCCTCTCTGCCGCTCAAGGGCCTGGGCGAAGCATGACCCGCGTTCTTAGGGCGGGGCATTGTTGTACGGGTTGGCTTCTTTGTTGCCGACGTTCTTGGGAGGCTTTCACTAGACCCACATGAAGAGTAGAGAACTGTCCTCGCTTCTCTCTCATACATTTCCATCTTTCCAAGCGCCGTTGCTGTTGCTTGTTCTGCGGACGGCCTAGCCGTCCAGCAAGGGGCCGCAAGGCCGATGGCCCGCTCTTGCCCTTGCTGTGGTAATCGGCTCATCGTCGCCGTGCTCGGGCGCGGCTGACGCGCCCGACTACTTACTGGGGATATGTGGGGGAGGCCAGCACCACCGGCCTCCCGCAAGCGCAGCGCCATTTTCCATCAGCCGGGGACTCCCACGCTTTAGGAGATCATTGTGGTCATGGAAATGGCGCAGCTATGCAAAGCATGGAAAACGATGAAGCCGTTTCCCACCCTTGTATCTTCGCTCTTGAAGCGTAACGATGGTTACGTTTCGGCGGAG
>CAXTQE010000015.1:0-41236 GCA_964246225.1 uncultured Acidobacteriaceae bacterium
ATCGTCTTGCGGGCCTTGGGAAAGTCATTGGCGCACTCGGACTGCAGAGCGGATTGGCGCAGGAGGTCGGGGTCGCCGGGATGTCTGGCCAGGGCGGAGGCGAGCAGCCTTGCCCACGCGGCATAATCATGGGTGAGCGCGAAAAACTGGCCCGTCAAAACGATGGCGGAGGTCGAGTCGGGGTACCTGGTCAGCAGCTTGTCGAGGGGCGGTTTGGCAGCGGCAGGCTCGTTGCGAGCCAGGTAAGCGGCTGCAAGAAGCTGAGCGAGGTCTGGGTTGTCCGAAGCTTTGGCGTACGCGGCGAGAGCCGTCTGCAGCGAAACCTGGCTGCCGGGGCGAGCCAGGGTAAGCGCCAGCGCGGCGATTTGCATGGTGTCCGAGTCGGCCTCTGCGGACGAGGCGGGCCAAAGGCGCAGGAAGAGATTGCTGCCCAAAGGGTCTTTGCCGGCCGCGGATGAGACGAGGCTGCGACGCCAGTCAAGCACGGCGTGAGCCTCGGCAAGTCGCTTTGATGCTAGGAGATAAAGGACGTAGTCTCCTGCCCCTGAAGCTCCGTTAGCGTCGACAACGACGCGGTAACGGCCTTCATCGCGGGAGACGAGGAAGGTCTGGCGCGGCACCCCGATGGTCGCAAGCGTGATCAGATAGCCGTGAGGATCGTCTCCCGTCGCCGTGATCGTCGCGTTCGACAGGATCACTTCCTTAATAACGTTGACCGGAAGCTGGTACTCACGCGCCGCAACCTGAACGAAGTCAAGCGAGCGGGCGCGCTCCTGGTTCTGCTCCTGCCACTCGGCCTCGCCGGAACTGGCGTGCCGGCTGTAGATTTCGGAGGCATGCTCGACGAGGTCGCCATTGGCCGTGGCTCGCAGCAGAAAATAGACGGGCGACCGTGGGTCGAGGGGCGTTGGCGGCTCGTCGCGCGTGTGCTGCAGGTACCGTAAAATCTGCACCTGCTGCTTGATGAGCGCGTCGTCGGGACCCTGGAGCGTGTCTTCGAGCAGGTCGGCCGATTGCGGATAGAGGCCGAGCCGCATGGTCAAAGTGGCGGCGGCACGCAGGCTGGCATTCCGCTGCTTGGGATCGGTGATCAGCTTCGCGCGGTCGAGAGCTTGGGCCACGGACCGGAAGGCCGTTAGCGTGGCGATGGCGACGGCCTCCCGCGCCGGGCTCGGCGGGAAGCTTGCAAGATCGCCAAAAACCTTATCGATTTGATGGTTGAGGAGCATGGAAGCCAGTAGTTCACCGTCGTAGCGGGCGGCGATGGCGGGATCAAGAGCCTTCAGTTTGCCGAACTCCCGGATGGCCTCGGCGAACTGGGCGCCCTCGCCGAACGGTTCGCCCCGGGGGTTGACGTTATAGAGCCGGGCAAGCGCGGCGAGGTAGGTGGTGTTTCTGGGCGCCAGTTGCACTGCGGTACGGCCGGCTTCGATTGCCGCTTCGCGATGGAAGCCGCTGCCGAACTGGATCCCTATACTGTTGTTCAGCAAGGCGGTCGCCAGTTGGGCGAACGCGGCTGCGGACGTTGGATCGAGCGTGGTGGCCAAATGAGCTTCGGCCTGCGCATCGTCACCGGCACCGGCTTCCAGCAACGCGACGGAGTAGGCGATATGGGCAGAAGCGTCTCTCGGATGGGCGGCGACAAGAGCCTGGGCCTCGTGAATCTTAACGGGCAGCAGGTTGGCTTCAAGCGCAGTGTTTGGCGCTGCGGCACTGGCGGCCGGAACCGGAGTTTGGCCCCGGGCAGCAGCCGCAAGGATGATCAAAACAGCAAAATGAGTGAGGTGAACGCCGGATCGGGCCATGGAGAACGCTTTCGAGCCTGGTGAAGTGGGTGCGGCCAGCATACTACGTGGGATCCTATCGAACTCGCCGGCTTGGACAATCCACACAGGAGTCAACGCTTCTTTGAAGGCCGGCTGGAATCCTTGGCTGCCGGCCGGCCCGGAGATTTGAGGGTCACCAGCGTCGCTCGGCCAAACGGCACCAGAGCCGCTCCGGGATCTGTCTGCTGCGTCATACGCGTCAGCATCTCTTCGCGCACGTAGTCCACAAAACCCTGCATCTGCCGGTTCATCTCCTCCATGCGCTCGCGCATTTGCAGAATGATGGCAATCCCGGCGATGTTGACGCCGAGGTCGCGAGCCAAGTTGAGAATGAACTCAAGCCGCTCGAGATCCTCGTCGGTGTACAGTCGCGTGTTGCCGTCCGAGCGGCTGGGGCGAAGCAGGCCTTCGCGCTCATACATGCGAAGCGTCTGCGGGTGGATCTCATACATTTCGGCGACCACAGAGATCATGTAGCCGCCCCGCGATTTTCGTTTGGTCGCCATGCTGCTTCAGTCTAGCTCTACCGGATAAAGTCTGGAGCCAGCTTCGATGAACGCAGTCCGTGGGATTGCATCTCAGGGAGCATGAAGAAGACAGCTGTCTGGAGTGGATCGATCGTTGCCGGGGCCTTGCTGGCGTACGCCTTGGCGCCGCGGAAGTCACTTGTTGTGGCTGGGCAGGTCGCTGTCATCACCGGCGGCTCGCGTGGTCTGGGGCTCGCGATGGCGCACGAGTTTGGGCGCGCCGGCGTCAAGCTGGTGCTGGCGGCACGAAACCCGAATGAACTCGAGCGGGCTCGAAAAGAGCTGCTTGAAAGTGGGGACGTCGCGCACGAGGACGATATCCAGCTTATCGTCGCCGATATCACCGATCCAGAGCAGGCGGCGGGTCTGATCGAGCAAACGCTACAGGTTTTCGGCAGCATAGACATTTTGATCAACAATGCGGCAATTATAGAAGTAGGCCCCTTCGGAGATCAGCCCATGGATGCCTACTACCGAGCCATGCAGGTGACCTATTTCGGCGCGCTGCATACGATTCAGGCGGTGGTGCCTCATATGGTGAGCCGCGGTTCAGGCGCGATCGTGAACATCTCATCGATCGGCGGGAAGGTTCCCGTACCGCATCTGCTACCCTACGTCGGTGCGAAGTTTGCATTGACCGGGTTCTCCGAAGGTCTACACGCAGAGCTGCGGCAAGAGGGTATCTGTGTGACCACGGTGTGCCCAGGCCTGATGCGCACGGGCGGCGAAGATCATGCGTACTTCAACGGCGATCGTGAGAAGGAGGCAGCCTGGTTCAAATTCTCCGCGAAAACTCCCGGGCTTTCTAGCTCGGTGGGCCACGCCGCCCGACAGGTATTCAAAGCGGTACAGGCGGGCCGGGCCGAGATCACAATTTCTCCCCAGGCGTGGCTTGCAGCGCGGATCGTCGGGCTTATGCCCGAAACAAGCCAGTTCCTGGCGTCGCTGGTGAACGAGCATCTGCTGCCCGCCTCCCGTCATGCCGCGCCCCCTCCCGCAGTTCCGTAAGCATATTGTGTGTATGCACGGGTGGAGCCGTTTGCCGATCCTTCTCCAAGTTAACCACGGCCGTGTCCTCTTACTTCAAATAATTCAACAGGCTATTTTGCAAAACTTTTGCAGCGGCAGCAAAGACAGCCGAGTTCTGCGTCTCTGCCTGACTTAGGTTTTCCGCAGCCGTGGCCGTATCAATGCCAACGAGTGAGGTGGCACGTGAGGTTAGTGTTACCTTTTCTTGAGAAAGGTAGGTCTCTTGCGACGTGAGTTGGTTGACGGTGTTGCCGTAGACCACATGCTGCTGGGTCACATAGTTGAGCGCGGTCGTGACAGCAGCTGTAGCAGTCCCGATGTCGGCGCTGGATCCGCTGGTAAGAGCCGTCGAAAGAGTACTGAGTGCCCCAAGCACGCTGGAGTTGGAATTGGTAAACAGGGTTGAGCCAGGAATATTTGCCTGCACCGTGAGTGAATCGCCTACCTGGATCTTATTTATGTTGCTGTTGCCGGTGTAAGTGTAGCCGGTGGAGGAGGTTGGGTCGGCGGTGAAGGCTGCCTCGTTGCTCGCCGTTCCTCCAAAGATCGAGATGCCCTGGAAATTAGTGTTGGCGAGTGAGACTACGTTGGAGAGCAGGCCTTGCACCTGCGTGGAAATAGTCGCCCGTTCGGTAGAAGAAGACGTGCCATTGGCGCCTTCAGTGCCGAGCGTGATTGCCTTGTTGAGCAGGGAGACCACGGAGGTGAGCACCGAATCTCCGAGCTGCGCTTGGGAGAGCGCCGAGTCAGAATTGGTAGTGTACTGATCGACGTTGGCCGATTCCGCCTGCAACTGAAGCTCAGCGGCAGCGGCTGCCGGATTATCGGAAGGCAGGTTGACCTTCTGCCCAGTGGAGACTTGCTGGAACGCGGTTTGCAGCGAAGCATCGCTCTGCTGAATGTCCTGGAGAACGGAGGCGTTGAAGTTTGGATTGACGCGCATCGTGGGTCGCCTTAGTTGATCATGTTGATGGTGGTGTCGAAGAGACTCTGAATAGTCGTAATGACCTTGGCGGCAGCCTCGTAAGCCTGTTGAAACTGAACCAGGTTGGCAGATTCCTCATCAATCGAGACGCCCGACACCGAACCTTGCTGATTGTTCAATGCTGTCAGGCTCAACTGGATCGAACTGGATTGCGTGGAAGCGTTGGAGGCCAGGCTTCCGACCTGGTAGACGAGGTTTGACGACAGAGTGGTGAGGGTTCCGCCCGAGGAGAGCGTCGCGCTCTGGATCGCAGTCAGATTGCTCAGGTTACCGTTACTTCCGGAGGCCGCCGATCCGCTCACCGAGCTGGCCGCGATGGCCGTGGGGTCGGTGGTGCTAAGTGCTATCCCTGCCGCCGAGCCGCTGACAGTGGAGGGAATTGTAAAGAGAGCTGTTCCGGCATTGCCGTTCTGGTCGAAGCCCTGCGTCTGCGCCGTGTTGAAAGAGGTGGCGAACTGGTTAGCCAGCGTGTCCAGCGAGCTTTCGAGCGCGGGAATCTGGGTGTCGCGCACGGCGAGAGTTCCACCCAGATCTCCACCCGTAATGGCGGAGGTGATGTTGGTCCCGTTCGAGTCCAGTACCTGCAAGTGTCCATCGGAACCGGTAGTGGTTTCGAGCGCGTAGCTCTGGGAGTTGAGGACCAGAGGCGTGCCATTGCCGGTGCTGATCGAGTCGCCTTGAGCGCCATGGACAACGGAGATGTTGGTCAAACCCGCAAGCTGGAGCTCCACCTCGTTGAGTTGATCGCTAAGGGTGCCGGTACTTTGCCCGGAGGCTTTCTGCTGAACCACTTCTTGGTTCAGACTCGCTGCCTGGGTAGCCAACTGATTAATCTGGGTGACATCAGTGCCGACGGTTGTGTCAAGGGTGGTTCCTGCGGCGCTCAGTCCGCTTGCGACGGAGTTGAACTGTTGGACGAGCGTCTGGGCGCTCGAGATCACGGTCTGGCGGTCTGCGGCATTGGCCGGATCGCTTGAAAGCGCGGTGAGACTAGTGAAAAACGAAGAAAGACTGCCGGCGACGCTCGATCCGGTGCTTGGGAAGAGAGTCTGGATGTCGCTGAGCGCATTGACCTGGGCATTCGCGCTGCTCTCCTGCGAGGTCTGCTGCTGAATCCGGCCAGTGAGGAGTTCATCCTGGACCGACTGGACGCCTTCCACGGTGACCCCATTGCCGATGCTGATGTTGCCGGATTGGGTGGGATCGGCCTCGCTCAGGTTGACGACCTCCCGGTTGTATCCGGCGGTATTGACGTTGGCGATGTTGTTGTTAGTCACCTGGAGCTCGAGCTCCTGTGCGAACAAGGCTTGGGTAGCCGTCGATAAGCTTGTGGTCAGACTCATGAATTCCTATCCCTCACACGACCAGGTACTGAGACTTGCTTGATTGGCTGCCAACGCCGCAGAAGCCGGGATACGATAGCCGCCGAGAAGACGAGCCAAAAGCCTCATCGTGTCGCCGGTGTGCCCAAGCAGTGCGGAATACCTCTTATTTAGGCTCTGCAGTGCATCCCCTGCGGCAGCGATGCGCGCGCTGAGATCCGCATCTGCGCCCACATCCGAGCTGGACATCTTGAAAGCGCAGTCAGGGTCAAGATATCTGGGCATTGCGAGCAGCTGCGAACACGTCCTCCGTTGCCGTCCGACGCTCTCCTGGAACGCCGGAAGAGACCGGGCGACGATCGCCTGCATGGCCTGCTCCACCTGTTGGCTAAGCTCCTCCACCGTGTGGAGATAGAGCTCGGCCGGATGTGAGCCGGCCGGAGCGGCGGCGATCGGTATCGGTATCTGTTCCATTTGCATGATCGTGTCCTCTCCCTGGCCCGCGCTTGCGCCTGCCTGTGACCCCCGGCTTCGGGGCTAGAAGCCGCCGTTCGAGAGAGCTTCGGCGATCTTGGCTGCGTCCAGCTTGTACTGTGCGCTGTTGACATCCTGCTTCAGGTCTGCGACTTTAGCCGCTCGGGAAGTTGCAGTTTCAAGAGCAGACTGCGTCAGCGACTGGGCGGCGGCCGGCGTAGACGACAGTGTTGTCGTATCCCCGGCTGGCGTCGCAGAAACGGACGGTGTCGTTTTTACGTTTGCGGCGGTTGTGCCAGAAGAGAGAGTCGTTTTATCTATCGCTTCTGAACCGTACGCGCCCGGCTGAATCTTTCCAGTCTGGCCGGCAGTGATAGTGTTGGTGGTTTTAACCTGTTTCGAGATATCTGTAAGCGTGGGCCCATAGCTTTCGATTTTCATGAGCGGGACCTCCTTCTGACCGAACACCTTATCGACATGTTGTGTCAATTTGTTCAGGCAAAAAGCGGCAGCATCTTCATTTTGTTGAAATCGTCCCCGGGCTTACCCGTCCTTGGCACTACCGGCTGGCTGAGCGTGCGTGTGGTCCTGGAGGGAGCGGGTGATCATTTTGGCGATTCCAATTCCTCCAGAGGCGGTCAGCGAGCCTGCCAGGGCCTGCATGGCAATGCCCTGAAACTGGCCGCTGCCCGCGTCGTCGTCTTCTCCGTCGCCGCCTGGAACTTTGGCGAAGCTTTCCTCCGCGGATTGTAGCCAGTTGCCCAGCAGGATGGACTCGAAGTCTTTGCCGGCTTTGGCGACTTTTGCGTGCTGCAGAAGCTTGTCATTCGCGGCGTCGAGCGCGCCCGCGGCTCCTTGTATATCGCTGATTCCTGTCATATTAGATAAGCTCCAAATCTGCCTGCAAACCGCCCGAGGCCTTGATCGCCTGCAGGATAGCGACAATGTCATGCGAAGTGGCACCAATCGCGTGCAGTCCGCGAATCAGGTCGTCGACGTTGGCCCCGTTCTCGAGCCGTATCGACTGCGCCGGCAGATCCTTGACTGCGACGGCCGTGTTGGCGACCGGCTGCGTAGTTCCGCCCGAGCTGTAGGGCAGCGGCTGCGAGACGGTGTAGGTGGTTTCAACCTCGATACTAAGGCTGCCGTGCAGCACCGAAACGGGGGACAGCGTGACGTTGCCTCCCATGACGATCGTTCCGGTACGCTCGTTGATGACCACCTTGGCCGGGGAGTGGAAGTGGATGGAGAGACCTTGCACGCGGGAGATGAGCAACGGGACCGAGGTCATGCCGGACTCTGCGACGTCGATGCGGACGGCGCGGTTGTCAAGCGTCGTGGCGACCGTGTGCCGGAAGTCCTGGTTGATCGCTTCGGCCATGTCGCGCGCGGCGGTGAAGTCGGGGTTGCGCAGGATGAGCGAGACGGTGGTGAAGCGGCTGAGGTCAACCTGCGACTCTCGCTCGACGATGGCACCTTCGGGAATGCGGCCGACGGTAGGATGGTTGACCGCGCGCAGATTGCCGACGGCTCCTTCGGAGTAGCCCCCCAGCGCCAGCGGGCCTTGCGCCTCCGCGTAGACCTGCCCGTCCGGGCCGCGCAGGGAGGTCATCAGGAGCACGCCGCCTTCGAGGCTTTTCGCGTCGCCTACGGAGGAGACGGTGATGTCCAGCTTCATGCCCGGACGCGAAAATGGCGGGAGCGTCGCCGTGATGAATACAGCGGCCACGTTCTTGACGACGACCTGTCCGGGGGCGATCTGGACGCCCATACGCTTCATTGCGTTGGCGAGCGTCTGCACCGTGAAGAAGGTCTGCTGGCGGTCGCCGGTGCCGCGCAGGCCGACGATCAGGCCATAGCCGACCAGCTGGTTGTCGCGCACCCCTTCGATCTCGGTGACGTCGCGCAGCTGTACGGTTCGGTCCGGGCTGGTGCTGTGTCCGGGCGGGACAAGCAGCAGCAAGGCTGCCGCGAGCCAGGCAGCGAATCTAAAGCGAGGAAAGGTAAGAAAAGGTCGCATGAAGGTCAGAATCCAAACAGCCAGAGAACGGCGCGGGTAAGCGGGTTGGGTGGGCGAACGCTGTCGGAGATGATGCCTTTGCCCTTCATCTCAATCTCCAGGTTGCTGAGAGAACTGGAAGGAATCGTGTTGGCGGAGCTGATATCTCCTGGTCGCACGATGCCTCGGATGACTAGGTCTTCGTGCTGGTTATTCATGGCAATCTGCCGTTCGGCCTCGATGACCATATTGCCGTTGGCCAGCACGGCGATAATCTGGCCGGTAAGGCTGGTGGAGAAGGTGGTGTTCGAGGCCGTGGAGCCCTGCCCCTTCAGCGTGGTCGAAGAGTTCGCATTCAAGAGTGGATTGGTGCCACGGGGTACGGTACCCACAATGCCGGTGATGGCAGAGGTGGTGTTAAAGGCGCGCTCGCTATCGACGTTGCCGCTTTGCGCGGCGGTCGTTTGCACGGATACCTGCACGACGATGATGTCGTTGACGTTGCGGGCGCGATAGTCGGAGGACAGGTCGCCCAGGGCGTTGGCCGAGGACCACAGGCTACCGACGGTTCGGCCGTCGGACGGGGGCATGTACTGCTCATGAAGACGGGTGAGATAGTCCGCACGAAGCTCTTGGGCGCTCTTCTTTACCGGCTTGAGCTTGGGCAACGCCTGGCTTTCACGAGGGAGGGCCGACAGAAGCATCGCAGCCATACCGATACGGCGGAGCCGGGAGTAACGGTTCATTGGGGGATGCTCCCTCTCAGCAAGGTAGGGTTTACGATCTCAGCGACGAAGGTTTGCTTGTGGTCCCGTGTAGTGACGCGAACCTTGTCTCCGGTAGCTCCGCCCTGGAGCGTGACAACCTGCATCTGGATGTGGACGCGTTCCCCTTCGAGCAGCAGCATAACGGAGGCACCGGCACGCAGCCTGCCTGTGGAGCTCTCGTTGGCGTTGGCCGGCGGTTGCGCCACGGATTTGCGATTGGCATCGTCCGCGCTTCGACCCGGCAGCGGAGGCGGCAGCACCGACTCCACGCTCTCGGGCCACATCGCCGTCGCGAAAAAGGGCAGGCAGGCGGCAGGCAAGCGGCACACAATGCGCAGGCGGGCCTCATGCGCGGTGAGCATCGAGGCCATTTCAACGCCCAGCTTTGGATTGGCGACGGCGGCGGTAATAGCCGCCGGGAGCGTCACCCGCACGCCTTCAGTGGACCATGCGTGCCCCTCCATCGCCGCGACGACCTGCTCCGAAGTAACGGAAAAGCGCGGAGCCTGTGCATGCGCGGTCTGAGACAAGCCAAGCGCGGCGCCAAGCGTCCAGGCTCGGCTGCACCGCTTGATCCACTTTGTCTGGTTGCTTGGTAAATGCTTCATAGAATCCATCCTCACTGGGCGAGCTGGTTGAGCTGCTGTAGCATCTCGTCTGCGGCCTTGACAACGCGGGAGTTCGACTCATACGTGCGCTGCGCCACGATCATCTGCACAAACTGGTCGACCACGCTGACGTTCGATTGCTCAAGCATGCCTTGCTGGATGGTGCCCAGGCCGTCGGCTCCGCCAGGCGTTCCGACAATGGGATCGCCCGAGGCCGTGGTCGGCAGGTAAATATTGTTGCCGACGCTGTTCAGGCCGCCGGGATTGATGAACAGCGCCAGCTGCATGCTGCCCACCTGCGAGGCGGCCGTCTGCCCGGGCTGCACCACGCTGACGGTTCCATCGGTGCCGACGGTCAGGTTGGTCGCGTCCGGAGGAACTGTAATGGCCGGTTGTACGGGGTTGCCGTCGCCAGTGACGACATTGCCTTGCGAGTCCAGGTGGAACGAGCCGGCGCGGGTGTAACCGGTCTGGCCACTAGGCAGAAGCACTTGAAAGAAGCCTCCACCGGAGATCGCAAGATCGAGCGGATTGCCGGTCTGGTTGAAGTCGCCCTGCGTCTGGATCGTCTCGGTCGAGGTAGGCCGGACACCGAGGCCGACCTGCAATCCTGCGGCGTTGGTGGTCTGCTGCGTGGCCGCCGAGCCGGGCATGATGGTGTTCTGGTAAAGGAGGTCGGAAAAGCCAATGCGCCGCTGCTGGAATCCATTGGTGCTGGAGTTGGCAAGATTGTTGGCGATGGTATCCAGATTTAATTGCTGCGCGGTCATTCCGCTTGCAGCCGTATAGAGAGCACGAAGCATGGGAGAGAAGAGCCTTTCGCTGGTTAAAAGGTGAAGTTAGGCAGTGACGCGCGGCAGATCGGTGGTTGCGGTCTTGTCCATCTCGGAGTCGATCATGGTAAGGGCATGGCGCATACCCTCAAGAGCCCGTTGCGCGCTGATGAGGTCGATGACGCCGGTGACAGGATTGACGTTTGAGCTTTCAAGCATGCCCTGGCGCAGCGTGGAGCTCGGCGAAGCGACCACATCGGTGGCTGCCGCGGTGTAGTAGCTGCCGCCCGCGCTCTGCGGATCGGCTGTGGGCTTGAACTCGACCAGCTTGAGCTTGCCGGCAATGGTGCTGTCCGCGGAGACAGTGCCGTCCGGGCTGATCGTCACTTTGGATCCAGTGGGAAGGGTGATCGGGCCGCGCTCGCCGAGGACCGCGTCGCCCGTTGCGGTCTGCAGCTGTCCGGCGGGGGAAATCTGCAGGCTGCCGTTGCGCGTGTACACCGTGCCGTGGGCGGTCTGCACGGTGAGAAAGCCTGGGCCCTCCACCGCGATGTCCAGGTCGTTGTTCGTCCGCTCGAATGAGCCTGCCTGCAGGTTAAGCCTCGAGCTGCTCAACAGCCCGTAGCTATTCGCGACGTCGTTGAGCTGCGTGTCCGTTGGGTGGCCGGAGCCGGCCAGGACCGAGCTGAAGGTTGTCTGCCGGCCGCGAAAGCCGTTCGTGCTCGCATTCGCCAGATTGTTGGCGATGGTGTCGAGCGCGTCGGTGCGTGCCATCAGGGCCGTGCAGGCTGCGTAAAGTCCGCTGTCCATGAGCAATCCTCGTGGATGGGAAGTGCAACGCAGGGGCCAATCGGAACGGCAAAATTTGCCTAGTTTTTCTACAACGGACGGGGAAGAAGAGCCGCTCCGGTAGTGGGAAAAGTGAGAGCAGATGAGAGCCGGAGGGGAGATCGCTCTAATTTAGCGGGTTCGCTTCGCCGAAAGACTCACAGCATGACGCCGGGGTAGGAGGCCTGGGCACGCTCGGCGAGTTCCTGGGCTGTTTGCAGGATGCTGGCCCAGCCCACGGTCGAGTCGTTTTGCTGCTGGACAGACGGTGCCTGTTCGCGAAGCGCGGAGAGCAGATAGGTGGGCAGGTTCCAGTACTCGGCAAGCATGAGGCTCACTGCGTGGTCCTCCCCAAAATGAGCATCGCCGACGTTGACGCGGGCAAGGTCGCCGACCGGCCTCCAGCCGAGCAGACGCGGAAATTTGCCCATGCGGCAGAGCAGACCGACGAGGTAGGCTTCCTCGGGCTGAAATGCCTCCATGCACCGGGCCAGCTCGCGAGCACACTCGGCGACACGGCGGCAGTGCTTCCACTCCGCCAGCAAAGGCGCGCTGTGCGACGTTCCCGCGGCGCAGACGACCTCGTACCAGCGCTCGCGATTGAGGCTGACGATACAGTCCTCAATACGCGTGGGCCGATCGTCTTCATGCGGGTACTCCTCCCCGATGAGGCGCAGAACCTGCAACGTCGCCCCGGCGTCGGCGAGGATGATCTCCGCCATGTCCTTCAGGTCGACCGAGCGCTCCAGCAGAAGCAGTTCCAGTTGCAAGCGAGTGGCCGCCAGGATGGGCATCTGGGGCAGCGCATCGCCGGCTTCGAACAAAGGCACGCCCGTCAGGAACAAGGGATACGGCATGGTATGGTCTTGCGCTGGTCTTTGCGCTGGTCTGGGTTCGCTGAACATGCCGGTGGCCTCCAAGAGCTCTGCACAGAGCTAATCCCTCTATCGGCAGAATGGGCCCGGTTATTCATGCATCGGCGAACTTTATTACGGCAGCTGCGGCTGCATGACGTGGGTGACGCGCAAGCCGTAGTTTCCGTCGATAATGACAGCCTCTCCCCGCGCCACGACCCGCCCATCAAGAACCAGGTCCACCGGCTCGTCCACCTGCCGGTCAAGCTCAACGACCGAGCCGCTGGTCAGACCCAGGACCTCGCGAAGGGTGAGCTGTCGCTGTCCGAAGCGAAGGGTCACATTCAGCTCGACATCGAGCACCAGATCGAGGTTGGCCGCCGGAGCGGATTCGTTCGCAGAAGGATAAGCAAAGGCGCGGGCTGCGGAAAGCGCCACCGCGCTGCCGAGCTTCCGGTCCAGGGACAGGTAAAAGGAGACGCGCTGGGTTCCGGAGGTCGACTCGTCCTCAGCCTGCGCCCAAAGCTCCATCTCGTGTTCATCGGGTAGCTCGGGATTATCGACTCGCTCAACCTGAACCTCGACGGCACCCGACTGTCCGAGCGCGCTGCCCAAAGCCGAGGTGCAGCCTTCAAGCAGCGTCATCAAGGCGACGGCATGAGCCTCCTCGAAGAGGTGCGCGGTGACGGCGCGCAGCCCAAGTCTCGGGACCTCAGCCTGTTTCAGCAGAAGGAAAGCCTCGCCATCAAGCGCCCCGTTGAGGCGGAACCGAAAGGCGATGGTCGCCTCGTCAACCGGCCGCGGGCCGTAAGGCTCATCTGCGGTCGAGGTCTGCCAAGGGCGTGTGCAAGCCTGCTCGAGAGCCGCCGTGAGCGCCTCGCACAGGTGGTGCCCAAGCGCCTTCCATCCGTGTTTACTGTCTGACTGCATGCGGCTACTCCTCATCCGTTTCGGATTCTTCTGGGTTCAGTCGCTTCAATAGCTGCATGGCTTTGGTGTTGCCCTGGCGCACAGGCTGAGCCTCGAAGAAGAGCTTTCCTTCAAGCGCCAGCTTGCCCGGTCCGGAGACTGGCGCGGCCAGCATCAGCACGCTTCCCGGCTGGATCTGCGCGAGCTCCCGAACCGAAACGCGCAGATCGGGCAGGTCTCCCGCGAGCGAAAACCGGCATTCCAGCATGCGCTTCTGCAGGCTGGCCAGGGGCAGGTAGCGCACGCTTCCTCCGGTCGCCATCTCGTTGCGCATGTTGCGGACTAGATGGCCGGCGAGGGCGGCCGGGAACGCCAGGAAAACCGAGCCGGTCATGCCCGCGACGTTCATGTCAAAGTGGATGCGCAGCACCTTGTCCGTGGGCGGGAAAAGGCGGTGAGCTACGTTTGATTTCAGACACTTGCCGGGGGTCAAGGGCGAACCCAGAGGAGGCCACACCCGTTCGATCTGCTGGGCAATCAGTGCGCCGATGCCCTCCATGATCTCTTCGTCGATCTCGGTCAGATCGCGGGCAATCTCAAGCTTGGCGCCGGTCCCACCCAGCAGCAGATCGACGATGGTGAACATGAGCTGGTCCTCCATCTCGAGCAGCACCGTGCCCGTAGAGGGCCGCATGGTGTACGGCAGGATGTAGGCGCCAGCGACGCTTTTGGTCTTAAAGTCATCCATGGTCAGCTGCTCGAGCGAGACCAGCCTGACCTCGAGACCCGTCCCAAGATAGACGTCGAGCGAGTTGCTGAGATTGCGAGCCAGCACCTCATGAAGCGTCCGGAGGCTGCGCGCGCTCTCGTTCGAGAGCCGGCCCGCAGAGCGAAAGTTGCACGTGGAAACCTTCGGTCCGGCTCTTCCCGGCGCGCGTTCATTGCCTTCAATCGTCGTCATGCCGATCTCCTAAGAACACGTTGCGGCTGACGCTCAGCAGAGGGAACTCCGAGCTTCTCCTTGAGTTTTTCGAGCGCAGCCGTATGCAGCTGCGAGACCCGGGAGACGGCCAGGCCGACCACCTCGGCGACCTCGCGCATGGTCAGCTCTTCGCGATAGTAGAGCGAAAGAATCAGCTGCTCGCGCTCGGTAAGCTCGGAGACGGCTTGCGTGAGATGAGCGCGGGACTCGGTCTTGCAGTACATCTCGAAGGGATTGTCCCAGGGGCTGGGCGCCGACTCGATCAGGTCCAGCGCCGCCTCTCCCTCAAACGTGGACTGCGCCTCCTGCCCGACCGTGTGCAGCCCATGCAACTCGGTTTGGACGTCGTCCAGCGCGGTAAGCGTAAGGTTGAGCTCGGCCGCGAGCTCCTCCCGGGTGGGCTTCCGTCCCTGCTCGGCTTCAAGCTTGGCGATCGCCTTCTCGATGTCACGAGCCTTCACCCGGATACTCCTCGATCCCCAGTCGAGCGAACGCAGGCTGTCCAGGATCGCGCCCTCGATGCGGAACCTGGCGAAGGTCTTGAACTGCGCGTTGCGGGTGTGGTCGAAGCGCCGGTATGCCTCGATCAGGCCGATCACGCCCGCATGCACCAGGTCTTCGAGATCCACCTGCTGGGGCAATCGCTCGCGAATGCGCGCGGCGAGAAAGTAAACCTGCGGCAGCTCCTGCACGATAAGCTCATTGCGCTCATCGATTTCCTTCTCTTCCTTCGCAATCATTGTATAAACGGTGTGTGCGGCGGCCATCCTGAGTCTCCAGACCAACAATCAACAGCAGTGCAATTAAAGAACCATTAGCGAACGACGCCGACGGACTGAACCATCGTCATCGGCGGGATCTCTCCAGGCGAGATCACGACGATCTTGGGCAGAAACGGCTCAAGCAGACGGCGCAGGTAGAACCGCCCGGGGGAAGAGCACAGCAGGACCGGCGGAGCCTCGCCGATCTGTTCCCCAAAACTGGCACGCAGGCTGTCCAGCACCCGGCGCGCGACCGAGATCTGCAGGGCGCTTGACGACACCTGGCCACTGTTTTGATTGGCCGCGCGCATGCATTCCTCCTCGATTGCACTGTCGAGCGTGACCACCCGCAGCTCTCCCTTGGGGTCGAGCAGCGGCCGGATCAGCGCGCGACCCAGCGCCTGGCGCACCCCTTCCACCAGCGTCACAGGATTCTTGTTGGTCGCAGCCGTGTCGACCAGCGACTCAAGAATCGTACCCAGGTCGCGGATCGAGACCTGCTCCCGCAGCAGCTGCTGAAGCACTTTCTGCACCTCGCCGAGGCTCATGAACTTAGGAATCAACTCCTCGACCAGCTTCGGATGAGAATCGTTTAATCGATCGATCAGCCGTTTAGTCTCATGGCGTGAGAGCAGCTCGTAGGCGTTGCGCTTGATCAGCTCCGCCAGGTGCGCCGCCATCACGGAGGTGGTATCGACCACCGCGTAGCCCGCGGCAATCGCCGGCGCCTGCAGCTCGCGGCTGATCCACCGGGCGGGAACGTCGAAAGCGGGCTCGCGCGTCGCCTCGCCCGGAAGATTCGGCACGCCGGCATCAGAGCTGATGGCCAGCAACATCCCCTGGCGCATCTCCCAGCGAGCGATCTCGACGCCACGCAGCTGCACCACGTACTCGCCTTCGCGCAGGGAAAGATTGTCCGTGATGTGGATCGAAGGCACCATGAACCCGAGCTGCTGTGCCAGGCTCTTGCGCAGTGCCTTCACCCGCGTCAGGAATTGGCCGCCCTGCTTGGCATCGACCAGCGGCACCAGGCCAAGGCCCACCTCGAGCGTCAACTCATCCAGCTTGAGCACCGAGTCCATGCCATCGACGCCTGCCGCCGCCGGACTTCCCGGTTTGGCAGCCAGCGCCGCCGGGATCTCCGCCTCCGCCTCATCAGGCGCGCGCTCGGTCTTCATGCGGTATGCGGCATACATCAGCGCGCCCGCCACGGCAAAGAACGGCAGCTTCGGCAGGCCGGGAATCAAGCCCAAAGCCGCCAAAACACCGCCGCCAATCCACATCAGTCGCGGACTGCCCAGGATCTGCTTGCGCACGTTGACGCCCAGAGATTCCTTCGAGGCGGCACGCGTGACCACGATGCCTCCGGCCACCGAGACCAGCAGCGACGGAAGAATCGACACCAGGCCATCGCCCACGGTGAGGATCGTGTAGGTCTTCAACGCCTCCTGGAACGGAATGCCCTGCTGGAAGACACCGATCAGAAACCCGGCGATGATGTTGATCGCCATCACCAGAATCGTGGCCAGCGAGTCGCGCTGCGAGAACCGCGCCGCACCGTCCATCGCACCGCAGAACTCGGCCTCGCGCGAGACGCCTTCGCGCCGCTTGCGGGCCTGCTGCTCGGTAATCAGGCCGGCGTTCAAATCCGCGTCGATGGCCATCTGCTTGCCCGGCATGGCGTCGAGCGTGAACCGCGCCGTCACCTCGGCGGTACGCACGGCGCCATGGCTGACGACCAGGTACTGAATCGCAATCAGCGCCAGAAACAAAACGAAGCCAACTATATAGTTGCCGCCCACAACGAACTGTCCGAACGCCTCGATGACCTTTCCGGCAGCCCCCGAACCTTCATTTCCATGCAGCAGAATACGCCGCGTGCTGGCCAGGTCGAGCGAGAGCCGCAACAGCGTCAGCAGCAAGAGCAGGCTCGGGAAGACCGAGAACTCGACCGGCTTCAAAATCTGCACGGCCGTCAGCAGCACCAGGACCGAGGCAGTGATGCTGACCGTCAGTAGCAGGTCCAGCAGGATGCTCGGCAGCGGTACCAGCATCACGAACACCATCGACACCGCGGCTACCGGAATGATCCACTCGCCGGAGCGCGCCAGCCGCGCGGCCCACCCTTCTGGCTTCTTCTTTACCGTCATGAAATAACCTCTCCGGAGGCGTTGCGGTTGCGGCGCATCGCTTCCTGCTTGCGGACTTCGGCTTGCGCGCGGAAGACGATAACCAGGATGTCCGCGACGGCCTGGTAAAGCGTTGACGGAATGGCCTGGCCGACTTCGACGGTCTTATACAGCGCCTGGGCCAGCGGCTTGTTTTCGAGCACGGCGATGCCGTTCTCCGCGGCCTGCGCCTTGATCTGCTGAGCGAGCAGGTTCATACCCTTCGCCACCACCGTCGGCGCGCCCATATCCGGCGTGTACTGGAGCGCGACCGCGTAGTGCGTCGGATTGGTCACCACCACCGTCGCATTCTTGGCCGCGGCCAGCGCCTGCTTCTTACGCATGCGCCGCTGCAGACGGCGAATCCGGCCCTTGATCTGCGGATTGCCCTCCGTCTGCTTGCCCTCTTCCCTAACCTCTTCCTTGGTCATCTTCAGATCGCCTTCCATCTTGAACCAGGTGAGGAAGTAGTCGACGCCCGACCACGCGACCAGCACCAGGCAGGATTTCCAGCCAACCTCGAACATCATCCCGCTCACGATCGTGGTGAGCTGGCGCAAGCCAAAGGACGAAGCCTGCACCAGCACGCCCCAGTGCGCATGCAGGCTCTGTTCGCCGATCCACGCAATCGCCGCGAACGGCAGCAGCGACTTGAGAAGATTGTTAAGGCCGGTCGGGGAAAAGATCTGACCCAATTTGCTGGCCGGGTTGAATCGCTCGAACTTCAGCGCCATCGCCTGCGGAGCAAGGCTGACTCCGCCTTGCACCAGTGCCGCGGCAACCGACAGCACCATCGCGGTCAGCAGCACCGGAACGATCCAGCGAAAGACCTCCACTGCGCTCCAAAAGATCACCGGCCCATTGCTGTCGAAGTTCCCCGTTGCCGCGCTGTCCAGCATATTGCGGTAGAGGGTCGTCCAGTGCGTGACGGCACCCTTCGACATCATGGCCAAAGCAAAAGCCGCGCCCACCATGGCGAGCACGCTCGGCAGCTCGCGCGAGCGTGCGACCTGTCCCTGCTCGCGCGCCTTCTGCCGCCGTTTGCCCGTTGCCTGTTCTGTCTTGCTCGAATCCGCCATGGGTGCCTAACGTGCCCTAATGTGCCGAATGCCCTAATGTGCTAAGTGCAGCAGCCGGTCGGCATACGCCGTCGATTGCATAAAGAGAGTGCGAAACATATCCGGCCAATACTTCAGCGAGACAAAAAGGATTCCCAGGCCAAGCAGGCTCTTGACCGCCGGACCGAGCACGATCAGAGGAAGCTGCGGCGAAGCCTTCCCCAGCAAGCCAAGCACCACGTCCGTCACCAGCGTGGCCGAAAGCACAGGCGCGGCAATCTGCACGCCGGTCACCAGGATCGCGGTGCCGGCGCCGAAGAGGCTCACCATGAAAGGCTGCGAAAGCTTCAAGCCTCCGGGAGGAAGATAGGCGAAGCTGTTGCCAATCGCGCGCAGAAGCCAAAGGTGCACGTCGAGCCGAAGAAAGATGAGCATCGCGATCGACTGCTGGAACATGGCAACCACGGTCGTATCCACCTGCGTATTTGGGTCTAGGATGTTGATCAGCGAGTAGCCCATTTGAATACTCAGCACCTGGCCTGCCATCTGCACGGCTTCAAAGACGACAGACGAGGCAATGCCGACCGCAATGCCCACCAGCAGCTCCCGAAAGACGAGCAGCGGCCACTCGGCAAGCGCAAGGTGCGGCCACGTCCGCGAAAGCATCGGGTACATCAGGAACGTAAGCGCCAGCACCAGCACGGCCTTGACGCGCGCCGGAATGACGCCGCTGCCCAGAAAGGGTGCGAACAGGAAAAGCCCGGAGATCCGCATTCCGATCGCCAGCATAGCCTCCAGAACGTCCCCGAACGGAATCTCCATTACTCGATCACCTTGTGGAAGTCTGAAAACATGTGCAGCGTGTAGGTGATCAGGTGCCGCCACATCCAGGGCATCAGGATGAAGAGCGTTGCGCCAGTTACGAGCAGGCGCGGCACGGTCGAAAGCGTCTGGTCCTGCAGCGAGGTAAGCACCTGCACCACGTTTACGAGCAGGCTGACGGCGATCGCGACCAATAGGATAGGCGCGACCAGAATCATGACCTCTTGAAGCATCATCCGGCCCATGGCGACCACGGCATCCGCGCCCATTATTGAAAGCTCCTCATCAGCGACCCGATCAAGAGGTGCCAGCCGTCGACCATCAGAAACAGCAGCAGCTTCAGCGGCGTCGAGATGATGACCGGCGGCAGCTGCATCATGCCGATCGAGGTCGTGATAGAGGCGACCACCATGTCCACGACCAGAAACGGCAGGAACAACACGGTGCCGATCTGGAAGCCGGTCTTCAGCTCCGACAAGATATAAGCAGGGAGCATGACCCGGAAGGAGAGATCCTGGACGTTATGCGGCCGGGGCTCCTTGGCGAGATCGAGAAACAGCGCGGCATCTTTCTCGCGCACGTAATGGGCCATAAACAGCCGCATGGGTCCGCTCGCGACCTCGAGCGCCTTAAGCGGCGTGATCTTGCCTTCTTCCAGCGGAACCACCGACGTGTCGTAGATCACCGCGCCCACCGGCTGCATAAGAAAAAACGTAAGAATCATCGAGAGGCCGATCAGCGTCTGGTTGGACGGCGTGGTCTGCAGCCCCAGCGCCTGGCGCAGAAAGTGGAAGACGATCAGGAGCCGTGCAAAGGGCGTGATGCACAGCAAAATCGAAGGAATCAGAGACAGAAACGTCAGCAGAACGACGATCGTCCAGGGCGCGGAGGCGCCCCCGATGCCATTGATCTGCAAGCCACTTGGCGCCGCCGCCACGCCGCCCGGAGCCGGCGGGGTAAGGGGAACCTGCAGCAGCATCATGCCAAGCGTCATCGCGGAGGCAATCACGAGCGCACCTCCCGTTCGGCGCCGTTCGCCAGGTTCATCTCCTCGTGAGCTTCAAGCCGGGTCAGCAGTTGAACATTTTCTGCCGATCCGCCGATAAGGTACTGCGTGCCATCCACCTCGATGATCGACACAAACCGCTTCTCTCCAAGCGAGAGCGTCTCCGTGACGTGAAGACGCCGCGCGGCAAAGTGGGCCGAGCGCCTGTGTTCCAGCCACTTCCAGGCGGAGCGCACGTGCCTGCCCAAAGCCTGCACCAGCGTGTCCCCGCTCGCCCGCCGCGGCAAGGGAGCGCTGGGGAGACGGCGAATCGTGATTCCGCCGGACCGCATAACGGCCTGCCACTCGCTCATACGAGGTCCGTGATGCGCGCGGCCAGGCGCTCGCCGACAACTTCAAACTCAGTCCAGGCCATCAAAATCCCGTTCACCCGCAGCGGAAGATCGGTACTCTGATGGCAGGATGTCTCAACCAGCGATCCCGCCTTCAGCTTCAAGAGCGTGTCTACCGTGAAGCCGACGACCGGGATCTCGAGGCCGAGCATGCAGGGCAGCCAGGGCAGCATCTGCTCGGCGGTCGCTCCTCGCGCAGCGGCAAGGGTAGCAGGGGCTTGCGTTTCAGTCGGTACAGGAACGGAGGTCAAACTTCCCACAAGGGCCTCTCATGCCGCAATCGCGGTGTTCTTCTCTGTTTCGGAGCCGCCGCTAAACAACAGCTTGCGGACAGAGAACAGGAAGTCACCCCAGATCAATGCAACCGGGTGGCCAAACCAAGGGGTAAGCCGTCCTACTTCGGTGTCAGAGCGCCGGCATAAAGTTTTGAGAGCTGCACAACTACGTGTGCACTTTCCAAGCTTGAACGAAGAGAAAGGACAGGGATGAGAAAGGGTGAGAGACAGTCCATTGCCGCTTGCCTGCCGCGACCACGCCTGCCTCTCATCCCCCGCTCATAAATGCGCCTGGTTCTAGGTGCTGATCATCTGGATGATGGTCTGCGAGATCTGGTCCAGAGTGGTGACAGTCTTCGCGTTGGCCTGGTAGGCCTGTTGCGCCACGATCATCTTGGCGAATTCAGTAGCCACATCGACGTTTGAGTTCTCCACCGCTCCGCCCGTGATGGTGCCACGGCCGCCCGTACCCGCAACCCCGATCGAGGCTGGCCCCGACCCTGCCGAAACTTGATAATTATTGCCTCCGGTCCGCACCAGTCCCTGCGTGTTGTAGAACGTCGCAACCGCGACCTGCCCAAGCGCAATGGTCTGGTTGTTCGAATATGTTCCATTGATCGTGCCATTCGCGCTTACCGTAAAGTTAGTCAGAATACCGCTGGCCCGTCCGTCCTGCGTAGCACCGGACGGAGCACTGGCCGCATCGGTCTGGGTAAGATTCGGATTGCCCGAGGTGTCATGCAGATCCCACTGCAAATTCAGCGGAGCCGCGCCATCGGTAAACGTCGGAATGCTGATTGGAACGTTGCCGGTGGGAGAGGTCAGATTGCCGGATGAGTCAAACGTGAGCGAACCACTGGCGACCTGCGTGGTAGCAGCGCCCGTGTCGGCGGTTGGGACATCGACCGAGTAGCTCCAGGAGTTGGTTCCTGTTTTGCTGTAGGTAACGCTCAGCGTGTGGGTCTGTCCCAGCGAATCGTAGACAGGAATCGTCGTCGGAAATGTGGTTCCGGTGGTGGCTGCCGAGTCCAGGTTGGCCGGGATCGAAAACTGCGTCGTGGCTGTCGCGGTAACCGTCGAACCCAAACCGATCTGCAGCGGCTGCAGCGGGGAAGAGTTCGAAACCACACCATTGACCGCCGGGTAGCCCATGACCAGTTCGCCATCCGCCGTAGTCAGTTGTCCCTGCGAGTTCGCCGTAAAGTTACCGGCGCGGGTGTAGTTCTGGAGACCCGTCGATGTTTGAGCGACAAAGAAGCCATTGCCGGAGAGCGCCATGTTCGAGTTGATGCCGGTCGTGGTTGGCGCCACATCCGTAAAGTCGGTCGAGGTTTCGGTAGAGGCCACACCCACACCGGTATCGATGGGATTGTTCGCCCCGTCCAGCAGACTGCTCTGCGCGAAGAGGTCGCTAAAGGAGACCGTTTGGTCTTTAAAGCCGACCGTGTCCAGGTTGGCGAGATTATTCGAAACGGCTTGCAGCTGCGCCTGGCTGGCCAGCAGACCCGAAAGTGGAACACCGAAAAAGCCCATTATTTAGCTCCAGAAAAATTCGTGAGGTTGGAAAGTTGAAGAACAGAATTAGGATCACTTGCAGCGATGGTGGCAGCCTGTGCCGAGGAAGGCGAGCTCGCGTTATCGTTCAACAACGCAGCGCGCGCAGCCATCAATGCGGAAGAGCTGACCGATTGACTGTTGCTGGTCGCCGTGCCGCCTGTCACCTGGCCTATGGTGGTCGCCTTGCCGCCCACTGCCTGGTTAATGCTGACCAATTGATCCAGCTGGTTGAGCGAGATCATCTGGCCCACCATCGCGGTCGAGTCCATCGGCGCGCTGGGGTCCTGATTCTGCAGTTCCTGCACGAGCAGGTTGAGAAACGTCGTCCCCGCCGTAGTCGACGTCAGACTTGCTCCTGTGCTGCTCGTAGTTGTGGTGGCCGCGGCTTGAGCCTGCGCCATTGGACTCAGACTGCTTAGGCCCGTCGGCGAAATTGCACCTACTTGTGAAACAGACATCATTTCCTCCTTGGTAAGAAGCTGCTAAATTCGAATGTCCAGCCGAGAGCTCTCGGCGGGAGCGGCTGAAGACGGGCTAATCCCCGCGAGAGTGGTCGGCCCAACGTTCCCTGTGTTCACTTCATCCATCAGCGAGACAGCGGACCCACTCCGGCTCTGTCCGCCGCGAGCTCCGCCACTTTGCCCCTGGCTTGCTCCGCCCTGTTGCCCTGAATCCGTCGCCGGTCGCGACGCCGCACTCTCATCCCGCACCTCCACGCGCGCATGCAGCCCATACGCACTGCCCAACTTCTCTTCGATCGCCGGCAAATGCACCGCCAGCGCCCTCCCCAGTTCCGTGTGGTCGAGCGAGATCTGCGCCGAGATGGCTTGATGGCTCACCGAGGTACTGATCGAAATGTTGCCGAACTCGGCGGAGCGCATGCCCAGCCGCATCTCGGTCTGTCCGGCCGACTGGATCAGCTGCGCGCTGCTCGCTCCCGGAAGCACGGCAGGATCGGCCGATACCTCTGCCGATCCCGCGGGAATACTCGGCGGCGCAGGCGCCGCGGACGCCGCTGCAGTAGAAGGCAAGTTCGTCTGCGCAGGAGCGGGAGAAATGCTGGCAGTCAGCGGCTGGCTTACGTCGGGGGCCTTCGGGAGAGCCGCTACGTAAGCACCGGCTGGCGCGGGCGGCTGAGCTTCGGCCAGCTTGGCCGCAAAAGGCGCGGGAGCAGTGGTGGTCGAGTCGCGCTCCGGTGCCGATGCGTCTGCCGTTGAGTCCTTGCGCTTGCCCCGAACCTCGCCGGCGCTGGAACGATCCGCCTCGGCGATGGAACGATCCGTTCCGGCCGCGGACGTTGGTGCTACAGGCGAAGCATCCTGCAGCGGCGTAGCGGTTTGCACGCTGCCCAAGGTAGCCAACGGAGCAGGAAGTGGTTCCACTCCGTTTGAGGCAGAGGAAACAGATGCTTTTGAGGAGACCGTCGTTCCCGCCGCGGGCTTCGAGTCTGAGGCCGGGATCGCTCCCGGGCGGGAAGTCGGCGCCTTCGGTATGGTTGCGGCCGCCAACAAGCCGGCATTCGCCACCAGGTCTCCTGATGCCGTCGCTGGAAAGACTGCTGTAGAAGCGGCCGGAGTTGGCATCGCCGGCGACTGTCCCTCAGCCGGGGCGTCCGCTCCAACCGTCTGCAGACTCGCCGGGGCCGAGGACACTGGGTTCGCTAAGTCTCCAACCAGCGCAGACGAACCCGCATTGTCTGCGAGGGTCTCGGTCGAGGCGCTCGCTTCGTTCACCGGCGCGGAGAGAGGTAGAGGAGTGGGATTCATCACCGCAAGAAGAGGAGCGTCGGGTGTACTTGCTGGAGCGCCGGGTGTGCTTGCGGGAGGATCGGCCGGCAGCGTAACAGCCTCGGCCGAGCCTTCAACGGGCGACGTCTTTTTGCTCTTGCTGTCTCGAGTGTTCACGGCTGGTGTTTGCGGGCTGAGTGCTGGCGCGGCGCCGATTGTGGTCTTCCCGGCTTCGGCCAACAATTCTGTTCTGCCGGAGAAGTCGTAGGTGGCGGTCACAAAGGCCTGCCCGGACGGTTTCAGGTCGACGGCCGGCAGCGCCGGCGCCACGGACTGTCCTCCGACGGGAACTGCGGAGCTTTCCGCATCGGTCCCCCCGGCTGTCCGGGCATCGTCGGACGCGGTGGACTTGTCGGAGGACACAAGGCTGTTCCCCGTAGCCTGTCCGGCTGTTTCGCTCCGGGTAGCCGCATCCCGGAAAGCCTGGTGAAACGTCGGCACGCTGGCCGCGGGTAAGGAGGTCGCAGCACTGGAAGCCTGGTTCCGATCGGCCGTCGCGAGTTGAGGCGAGATATGCACGCCTTACCTAGTTGCACGTCACCCGCCACACTGGACCGTTCCTCAAGAATACTCAAAAGTATGCTGCAATCAATGACTTGCCTGATACAGAGAACCCCGGCGGCTATGGCCGGGACAGCATACTCGGCAAGCCGGGGCAATCGTTGCCGACCTTACCCGGCAAACCGTGCCTAGCATTTGCGGCGGCGAAGCGGTCGTCCATCTCTTTCTGCTCGGCGCGCGCCTGCTCGGCACGGAAGTGGTGCTGCTGCTCCTCACGCATAGTGGCCAGCAGCTTACGATTGCCGTACGCCGTCTCATACACGCTCATCTGCTGCGCGCGAAGTTTTTCCAGGTCGGACAGATGCTGCTCGCCGCTCACCTGGAGGCCCTCGACGACGCGCGTCTGTGCATGGAGGAAGATCAGTTCGGCGGCTGAAATTCTTACTTCAAGTGCGCGCTCGCGCTCGAGCACAAGAGCGGCCCGGCGCGAGGCGAGATCGGCAAGACTTTGCCGGCACTCCGTCATCTGCTGCAAAATCTGGCTCAACAGGCGCTCTTCGCGGTCCTCCGCAATCTGGCGCACGCGCAGTACCGTCTCAAGCGAGAACTGGAAGGCCATAGCTTCAGCTCGGAAGCCCACGCAGATGCTCGACAACAGAAGCAAAACGTGGTGTTTCTTCCGGGTGCTGCTGGAGGAACTGGTTGAGCTGAGGAAGGACCTCGACCGCGCGATCGAGAGTACCGTCGAAGCCCTTCTGATAGGCGCCGATGCGGATCAGATCTTCGGATTTCGTGTAGGACGCCAGCAGCATGCGCAGGGCGCGGCTTTTGGCCATGTGCTCGGCAGAGACCACCGAAGGCATGAGCCTACTCAAGCTATCGAGCACCGAGATGGGAGGGTAGTGGTTGCGCAACGCCAGGTTACGGTCCAGGATGATGTGCCCATCCAGCAGCGAGCGTACCGTATCCGCCACCGGATCCTGCTGATCGTCGCCCTCCATCAGCACTGTGTAGAAGGCGGTAATGCTGCCGGTCTGGAAATTGCCGGCACGCTCCACCAGCCGCGCAAGCATGTTCAGCACCGAAGGCGTGTAGCCCTTGGTGGTTGGCGGCTCGCCCGCGGCCAAGCCGATCTCCCGCTGCGCCATGGCAAACCGGGTCAACGAATCGACCACCAGCAGGACGTTCTTGCCTTCGGCGGCAAAGTGTTCCGCAATGGCCGTGGCTGAAAGCGCGGCACGCATCTTCAAGAGCGGCGATTGATCGGATGTGGAGACAACGATGACCGATCGCCGCCGACCCTGTTCGCCGATGACCTCCAGAAACTCCTGCACCTCGCGCCCGCGCTCGCCGATCAGCGCCATCACCGTCATGTCCGCCTCGGTGCCGCGCGCCATCATGCCGAGCAGCGTGCTCTTCCCCACGCCGCTGCCGCCGAAAACCCCCAGTCGTTGGCCGCGTCCGCAACTGACAAAGGCATCAAGCGTCCGCACGCCGCACCCCAGCGCCTGTCGGATGGGCAGACGATCGAGCGGCAAGGGCGCCGAGCTGTCTACCGGAACCGACGCCCGGGCGCTGTATTTTCCACGCCCATCCAGCGCTTCGCCCGTGCCATCAATGACGCGGCCCAGCAGCTCCGGACCGACCCGGATGGAGGGCCGGCGTCCGGTCGCAACGATGCGGTCGCCGTAGCGGATGCCGCGCGGCAGTTGCAGGGTCATGGTCAGCATCACCGGACCGCGAAAGCCGATCACCTCACCTGAAAAGCTCTGGCCCTCCCGTGTGACGATCTCGCAGGCATCGCCCACCGAACAAAACGGCCCCTCGGACTCCACCAGGTTGCCGATCACCTGGAGCACGCGCCCGCTCCAGCGCAGACTGCTGGTTTGCCGGAGCTGATTGAAGTAGGGCGCAAGCGCCGTGGACGTCACGCCGCCGGCCTTTGCGCGAGCACATCCAGAAAGCCCATCTCCAGCTCCTTCAACTGAGCCGCCAGGCTGAAGTTCACTGTACCCATCTCCGTCTCAAGCAGGCAATCGCCGGCGATGAGGTCGGCATCGTCGACAATCTTCACCTCTACGCTCAAACCCGCGGCGGCAAAGTGATTTCGCCAGCGCGCGGTCTCCTCCGGACGCAGTCGGATCGTGGCCGCCGCGCCCTCCCGCAACTGGCTCAAGGCGATCTGCACCAGCGCCGCGACCAGCATGCGATCCACCTGCGACTCTCGATGCAGGATCTTGCCCGCGATGGTCAGCGCCAGCTGCACCACCTCGCTTTCCACCCGCGCAAAGTACTCCTTCCGTGTCTGCTCGAAGTGCGCAATGGTCGTCGCGATTCTGGCTGCCTCCCGGTCCGAACGCTGCTGCGAGGCCTGTTTCAGGGCAGCCTCCGCCTCGGTGTATCCCACCGTCCGCTCCTGCGCAAGTCTTTGCAAAAAGCCAGCCTCTGTCAGCTCTATGGTCGGCTCCGGCGCAGCTTCTTCGGCGGGGGCGTCCGTCGGCTCGAGCGGCGCAGACGCGGGGATCATCTGCTGATAGTGGAACTCCGCAACCGGAACCCGATGCAAACCCGACCGGGACGCTCGGCTATGTGACATATTCATCCCCTCCCTCGCTCTTCAACACAATCTTGCCCTCCTGCTCGAGCTTTCGCGCCATGGCCACCACCTCCTGCTGCGCCTTGGCCACGTCCTTGCTACGGACCGGACCCAGCAGTTCAGTCTCTTCCTTCATCATCTCGATCGCGCGCGAAGACATAGTGGCGAAAAAGTGATTTCGCACCGCCTCCGACGCGCCCTTCAACGCCAACGTCAACACCTTCTTATCGGCTCCACTGGAGACCGTGCGGAGTTGCACCTCGGACACTCCCAGGAAGTCGTCGAAGGTGAACATGAGGTCGCGAATGCTGATCGCCAGGGCGGCTTCCTGCGACTCGATCTTTTGCAGGATCTCGCCAGAGGTCGTCGCATCGATGTTGTTCATCATGTCCGCGACACTTTGGAATCCAGAGTAGGTCTTCTTCTTCTGCTCACCGACCGAACGCAGCCGCCGGTTCAGCACGATCGCAACCTTCTCCGCCACCGCCGGCGAGAACTGACGCAGATTCGCCAGTCGCCGCACGGATTCCGCACGCACCAGATGAGGAAGACACATCAGCAACGCCGAGGCCTGCTTGGTCTCTAGGTGACCGAGAATCAACGCAATCGTCTGCGGGTGCTCGCCTTCGAGAAAGCGCGCCAGCTGCTTGGGTTCAATGCGCTGCAGCGACTCAACCCGCGAGGAGTTGACCTCCTGCGCACGGACCAGCCGCTGCATCATCTCCTGCGCTCCATGCTCCCCGAACGCCCGCACGAGCAGCCGCGCCGCCACATCGAATCCGCCTTGGGCGATCCGGTCCTGCGCCATCGCCATATCCTGGTACTCCGAGAGCACCTTGCGCGAAACGTCCTTCGAAATGTTCCCCAGGCGTGAAATCTCCTGCGTCAACTCCTGCAGATCCTCGTCGTTGAGATGACGAAAGATCATCGCAGCCGCCTCATCCCCCAGCAGCATCATCAGGATCGCTGCCTTGCGGACTCCCGATATCTCCTGCGACTCGCTCGCGGTCCGCGCACTCATGCCGTATCTCCCCGGAGCCATGCCTGCACCAGGCGAGCACTATTCTCCGGCTCGGACTTCACCTGCTGAAGCACCTCCTCTTTCAAAGCCAGTGTCTGGGTCACATCCTCTGGAACGGCGTGGGCCAAAGCAGCGATCGGATGCGGCTCCGGCAGTTCGTTCTGTTCTACCGCCATGGGTGCCGGCAACTCCGGCTTCGTCGCCAGCGCTTCAGCCAGCACGCGCTTCTGCATCGGACGAATCATGAGCAGGTAGGCAAGCACGAACAGCACCAGCAACATCGCGTAGCGCACGACCGTCGCATTGTCCGAGACACCCTTCCGTGCGCGGTCGAGCGCCGTCACCTTCGGCGCATCCGGCTCCTCGGCATGGACGAAAGCAAGGTTCTGCACGTTGATGGAATCTCCCCGCGCCGTATCGATACCGATGGCACCGGAGGCCAGTTGCTGGATCTGCTGCAGCTCCTGGGGCGAGCGCTTTAGCCGCGTCTCCGTCCATTTGCCGTTGGTCCCCTGCTTGCGCGTCACCATATCGTCGACCACCAGCGCAGCCGTGATACGGCGAATCCTCCCGGCCGGCTCAAGCGTGTGGCGGGACATCTTGTTCACGCCATACGTCGCGCTCTCGGTCTTCGAGCTCTGCGAGCCGTCGTCGCCATTCGGTGCCGGGACGTTCGCCTTGCCTTGCGGCACATTGCTGACCGTACCCGGAACGCCGCCAACACCTTTGCCCGGCCCACTCTGCTCATCGGATCGCTGCACGCTCAACGGCACGCTGACCGCCGGATCGTACTTGTCCTGGCTCTCCTCGGTCGTGCCCGGGTCGAGCTCCACATTGACGCTCGCCCTCAGGCGGTCGTCGCCGACGACCGGTGTGAGCGTGGCAATCAGCCGCTGCGTCAACTGCCGCTCCATCCCCTCTTCGCCAGGAGACGCATCGCCCAGGCCTCCGAGCGAAGCGTTCGAGTCCGCATCGATGATCGAAACATCGCCCGGCTTCAAACCATCCACAGCTCCAGCCACCAGCTTCTGAATCGACTGCGTTTGCTCCCGCGTCAATCCGCCGCGGCCCAGCTTCAGAGTCACTGAAGCCTTGGCACTGCGCTCGCGATCCAGAAACACCGAGTCCGTCGCCATCACCAGGTGCACGCGCGAGCTCTTCACCCCGCCCATCGTCTGGATCGTCCGCTCCAGCTCGCCCTCAAGCGCCCGCTGGTAGTTCACTTTCTCATCGAACTCGGTCTGGCCCCAGGAGACCTTGTCGAAGATCTCAAACCCCAGGCGCCCGCTGTGGTTTGACTGGCTGCCGGCCACCAGTAGCCGCGCCGCATCCAGCTGGTCCGCCGCCACAGTAATGCTCTTTCCATCCGGGCTCAGCTGAAACTGGATGCGCTTGGCCGTCAGCTCGGTCGAGATCGCCTGCGCGTCCGCCGTCTCGAGCCCGCTCACCAGAGGCTTATAGTCCGGGGTCGCCATCAGGTTGGCAAACAGCGCCACCAGCGCAATCGTCGCCGCTGCCCCAATGCCCAGAAAGACACGCTGGACCGTGCTCCGGCTCGCCCAGAACTTTCCTGCCTTCGCCACCATTTGGTTCATGTCCGCCATACGTCGCTCAACTCACCATGACCTGTTTGTAAGCACTTAGAACTGCATCTTCTCAATGTCCTGGTACGCGCTCACGATCTTGTTGCGCACCTGCATCATCAGCTGGAAGGCCACGTCCGCCTTCTCGACCGAAATCATCACCTTGCTCATGTCGGCATTGCCTCCGCTCAAGAGCGTGTTGACCTGTTGATCGGCGCTGCCCTGCAGGCCCTGTACCTGGTTGATCGCGTTCTTCAGCACATCGCCGAAACCGCCACTGCTGTCCGACGTATCTCCCCCGCTGGGAAAGGCCGTCAGCGGACCCGAGGCCAGGGGAGATACCATGCTCCCTGCAATGTTCATACTCATCCAAACTCTCCTGCCGTTCGCGCTGTTAATCGTTAGCTCTTCAAGATCTCGATAGACTGCTGAATCATCTGTTTGGCCGCGGTTACAGCCGACGCGTTCAGTTGATACGCCCGCGTGGAACCCATCAGGTCGACCATCTCCTGCACCGGGTTGATTGCCGGATAAGCCACGTAGCCATCCGCATCCGCATCCGGGTGCCCGGGCTCATAGCGTCGGACCGGAGGCGTCGTATCGTCCAGCACCTGCGCGACCCGCACCGTTCCCGCCGTTCGTCCCGGTAGCTGGCTCGAACTCGCAAACGCCAGATGGAAAGATGCGTTGCTCGACCCGGCGAAGACCACCTCCTTGCGCGTGAACGGCCCGCCTGAATCCGTGTGCGTCGTCTCCGCATTGGCCATGTTGGTGGTAATGACCTCGGAGCGTTGGCGTTCGGCTGAAAGCGCCGACGCACTGATCTGCAGCATGTCAAAAGGACCCATGGCTAACTCCCTCCATTAATGGCGCTGAGCAACGTATGAAAGTTCGACTTCACCAGTTGCGTGCCCAGCTGGTATTGCAACTGCGACTGGGCAAGCAGCAGGCCCTCACGGTCAAGGTCGACATTGTTTCCATCAGGACGCTGCAGCAGCCCGCGCACATCGTTCACCACCGGGGTGAACTGCGCCTGCCCGCTCTCCAGGCTCGCCCGCGAGAGCGTCTGCGCGAAATTCACATCCTTGGTGTGATAGCCAGGCGTATCGACGTTGGCCATGTTGGCCGCGATGGTCTGCTCGCGGTCGCCGGTCACCTCAAGAAAACGCTCCAAAGATGAGGGAACTAAAGGAGATGTTGCCATTACGCGTACCTCCGGGGCGGAAGCCCGTACTCACGAATGCGGTTGCGCATGGTCCGAATGCTGATGCCCAGAAGCTCGGCAGCCTGGGTGCGATTGCCCTGGGTCATGGCCAGCGTGTTCTCAAGGTGCGTTCGTTCCATCTGGCGGATGGGCGCTCCGGCAAATACAGCCGAGGCCGTGGAAGCAGGAGTGTTTGCGACGCCGGCCACCGGCTTCTCCCGGCTGCGAAACTCCTGATCGAAGCACGTGGCATCGAGCACCGCGCCGGGATGCAGCGAGCAGACGCGCCGCATGAAGTTGCCCAGCTCCCGCACATTGCCCGGCCAGTGATGCGCGCGCAGGCGGTCGAGAAAGTCCACGCTCAGCCTCTGCACCGGACGATGCGTCTTGCCCGCAAACTTTTCCGCGAAGTAGTGTGCAAGCAGGTCAATGTCGCCCACCCGTTCACGCAGCGGAGGGAGAGCCAGAGGAATCACGTTCAGCCGGTAGTAGAGGTCGCTGCGGAACTTACCCTCATCCACCATGCTGCCGAGGTCCACATTGGTCGTTGCGATCACGCGAATATCAACCTTGATCGAGCGCGTCTCCCCGAGCCGTTCGAACTCCCGCTCCTGCAGCGCGCGCAGCAGCTTCGGCTGCAGATTCAACGGCATCTCGCCGATCTCGTCGAGTAGCAGCGTGCCTCCATTGGCCAGCTCGAAGCGTCCGGCTTTGGCCGCGGTCGCTCCCGTGAAGGCGCCGCGTGCGTGGCCAAAGAGCTCGCTCTCAAGCAAATGCTCCGGCACCGCGGCACAGTTGACGGCGACAAACGGCTTGCGCGCGCGATCGCTCGCCTCGTGAATGAACTTGGCCAGCAACTCCTTGCCGGTGCCGCTCTCCGCCTCCACCAGAACATCGGCATCGGTGGTGGCCGCGGCGCGAGCCCGCTCAAGCGCGCGCAGAAGCTGCGGTGCGCGGCCGACGATCGCACTCGTCTCGGAGCTGGCGAACTCCGGTGCGGCTTCCTGGGCACCGGCCGGCGACATCACCCGCGCCGCCGCTTCTTCCAGCTGATCGAACGAGACCGGCTTGGTCAGGTAGTCGAACGCGCCGCTGCGCATCGCCTCCACCGCATCCGGCACCGTGCCAAAAGCCGTCAGCAGGATCACCGCCGTTCCCGGGGCAATCCGGCGCGCCGACCGCATCACCTCAAGCCCATCCCCGTCGGGCATGCGCATGTCGCTCACAATCAACTGAAACGGCTTATTTTCAAGCAGCCGCGTCGCATCGCGTACGCCGCTCGCCGTCTCAACATCCCAGCCGTTGCGAGAAAAGTTCACCCGCAGCGCGGTCCGGATTCCCGCTTCATCATCCACAATCAGCACTGAACTCATACCGTTGGCAGCTCCACGAAAAATGTCGTTCCTAACCCCGGCGTACTCGTCACGCAAATCTCGCCGTCATGCTGCCTCACGATCTGCCTGCACACCGCCAGGCCCAGACCGGAGCTGTTGCCGCCGCCACTGAAGCCGGCGCGAAAGATCTCGGGCAGGTGCTCGGGAGCGATACCGCTGCCTGTATCCGCAAAACGAATCACCGCTCGCTCCGCATCTTCCCCGGTCTGACCTACCTCCACGCGCACCCGCCCTCCTTTGTTCGTATGCCGAATCGCGTTGCTGACCATGTTCAGCACCACCTGCTGCAGCGCGCCGCTGTTCCCGTGCACGCGCACGCCACTGCCATCGGAAGCAAACTCCAGCGTCACGCCTGCTTCCGAAGCGATCGGCCGCGCAAAATCCACGCTGCTACGTATGGTCGCGGTCAGATCAAGCGGGGCCAGCGCAGAAAACCCAACCCCATGAAAGCTCAGCACGTTATTGACCGTAGCCGCCAACGAGCGGATGCCAGCATGCAAATGAGAGACCCACTCGGCGGTGTCCTCGCCGCCGCCAGCGATAAGACCGGCAAACAGCTCCAGGCTGGTCAGCGGATTTCTAATTTCATGAGCGAGCGTCGTAGCAACCTCGGACAAAGCAGTAGCCTTGCGGGCCCGCTCCCGCTCCAGTTCCGCCTGTTTATGAGGAGTGACGTCGCGCAGGATGAGAATCGTCTGCCTACGCCCGCTGCCCGCCTTTCCTCCGTCGAACAGGCTCCGTTCATGCACGGCCAGCCAGCGCTTGCCGAGTTCAGACGTTCTGCAGAACTCCTGTTCCTCTTCCCTGCCGGTGCGCCGCCGCAAAAAACCGGCCAGGTCGAGACCCGAGTGCGCGGAGATGGACTCCAGGTCGCGCGCCGCGGAGGAGCCCAGTTCCAGCAGCTTTCGTCCTTCCGGATTGATCATGGTGACCACGCTGTCGCTCTCGACCACCAGCACCCCGCACGGCATGGAATCGACAATCTGCTGCAGTGCCCGGTGCACCCGTTCGTTCTCCGCCAGGCTGGCCTTGAGTGCGGAGTTGCGATCCGCCAGCTCATGGCTGAGATACGCGACCTCCGCCTGCAAACGCTCATACGAGCCCTCCAGGCGCGACGACGCTTCGACAAAAACCGAGAAAGCATCTGCCAGAGCAATGATCTCGGGAGGCGCCGCGGCTCCTGCAGCGTGGATTGGTAGCGGATGAGAGAGTGCGTTCATTCGCAGAAAGTAAGTGCATGCGCGAGGCCATCCCGTCTCTGCCGACCTACCACGAAGGCGGTAGGCCTCCCCCCATCGCTGCTATAGCAGGATGTGTTCGGCGCCGATCTCGCGCTCGCGGCCGGCCAGGATGCTGGCACGTTCAATCACGTTGCGCAGCTCCCGTACGTTGCCGGGCCAGTCGTGCTTGCACAAAGCGCCAATCGCATCGGTCCTTAGGGCGACCCCGGGACAGAACTTGCCCGCAAAAAAGCGCGCCAGGAGAGCCACATCTTCGCCGCGCTCTCGTAAAGGAGCCAGCCGAATAGGAAACACAGCCAGCCGGTAATAAAGATCCTCGCGGAACAGCTTCTGCTTCACCATGTCGGGAAGCCCGGCATTGGTCGCCGCCACCACGCGCACGTCGACCCGCAGATTGTCGTTGCTGCCCAGCCGCTGTACCTCGCCCTGCTCCACAAAGCGCAGCAGCTTGCTCTGCAGCGAGAGCGGCATGTCCCCGATCTCGTCCAGAAACAAGGTTCCGCCGTGCGCGGCGTGAATGCGTCCGATGCGCGATTGCATCGCCCCGGTAAACGCTCCTTTGGCGTAGCCGAAGAGCTCTGCCTCGAGCAGCGCTTCGGGAATAGCCGCGCAGTTCACCACGACGAAAGGCGCCTTCTGCCTCGGACTAATCATGTGGATCGCCTGTGCAATAAGGTCTTTGCCCGTGCCGCTCTCGCCAGTGACCAGGACCGTGGTCTCCCGAGCCGCAACCATGTGGGTCAACAGATAGGCCTGCTGCATGGGGGCGGAATCCCCAACCATTCCGCGCAGACCCTGCACGGCGGTCCCCGTGCGCAGCGAGTCAGGTGCTCGGATAGCTGCCTTGGAAATGGGCGTAGTCCCCTGGTAGAGCAGTTCGGATACCTGTGCGGCAAAAGCTGTGGGCGCGGCACTGCCAACCAGCACGTGCCCCGTGTTGGTGTTCATCGTCAGCACTTCAATCGCAGGAAAGCCCTGGCGCACCATACCGACGAACTCCGTCGGCAGCAAGTCAGGCAGGAGAGAGTCGAGCAGCAGAAGTTCGACGTCCTCCCGTGCATGCAGCAGGTCAAGCGCCTCCGCCCCACTCACCGCCTCGGCCACATTCCAGCGCAGTGGAGCCAGACGATCACGGAGCTGTGCGCGAAAGCCGGCATTTCCGCTCACCAGCAGAAGGTGAACCGAGCCATGGTCCTCTCGCCGTGTCGGCAAACCACTCAGGAGATCGATGCGAGATCCTTCCTCAACACCTGAGTCTTGGCGTCGTACTCGTGGGCCCCTGATATCTGAAAACGTGAGACCTGACTCGTGCGTCGTTCTACTCGGTGTCCGCTCAAGTACCTTACGTGACGGAAGCTTGAAACAATCGAACTTCGCCCCGGCACCCAGATCATCCCGTTGTTCAAGTCTGGATCTGCAGCATGTATCCCATGCCGCGTACCGTGCGGATCAGCTTTTCGCTGTAGCCACCGTCCAGCTTGTCTCGCAGATACTTCACATACACATCGACAATGTTGGTGTTGCCTTCCACCTCCATGTTCCAGACCTGCTGGGTCAGCATGGCGCGGGAGAGCGTCTTGCCGGCATGCTGCATCATGAAATCCAGAAGCGCGAACTCGCGCGGGGTGAGATCGATGACGCGGCCATCCCGTTCCGCGCGGCATTGCTCGCGATGCAGCACGAGCTTGCTGGCCGCGGGCATGACTGCCTGGATCGGACAAGCGGAGCGCCGCCGTAAAGCCCGCACCCGGGCCATCATCTCCAGCAGCGAGAACGGCTTCATCAGGTACTCGTCCGCCCCATGATCGAACGCGGCGACCAGGCCTTCTACTCCCGTGCGTCCGCTCAGCACCAGGATGTGCATCTCCGGCTGCTCCGCCCGGAGGGTGCGCAGGGTCGCCAGGCCGTCCATGTCCGGTTGATCCAGATCGAGGATCAGAAGCTGGTAGCTGCATTTTTCCAGCTGCCGCGCCACCGACGCGGGGTCCGGCACCACCTCAACCGCAAGCGACTCAGCCGAAAGTCCAGTGGCCAGCAGCCGGGCAAGCGCATCGCTTCCTTCCATAATCAAGACGCGATAAGCGCCCGTGGACGTCTCGCCTGTCGTTTCCGCAGACAACAAGCTATCCCCTTGCCACGTTGGAAGAAACTGGGCCAGCACACCGAACTGCTCATGGGTTGCAACCTGCATGGTGTTCTCCTTGGAACCGTTGCATGCTTATGTATAGCAGTCCCGATGGAGTGAAAACAGAGGCTCCGCTTGCGACTTAAGTAGCAGCCGAGAGTCATCGGCAAACCTGGAAACGTCTGCTAAGCTTGCGGTGCGGAAGGCCGTTGACCGGTCTTCCAAGCTCTCCAGACACTCCCTGCGAGCCCCAATGCGCGACTTTCTTTACCGCTTTCCCCGCTTCCGAACCGAATGCCGCATGGACCTGATCTTCGGAGACGCCGTCGTGCCGGGGATTTGCCTGGATATCAGTGAATCCGGACTGCGCGGCAGCTTTGCTCTTCCGGTGCCTGCTGGAACCGAGGGCCTGCTCACGCTTTACTTCGATCCAGCCGCAGAGCAGGGATACCAGGTTCACGCCCGAGTGTATTCAGCGCGCAATGATGAAACGCGAGTTCGGTTCCGTTATAAGTCCGAGCAGGAGCGGCTCGATCTCCGCGAATACCTGAAGCTGCTTGCACCCCATTGAGTTCGTCTGCTTCGCTCACGGGTTGGCCTTCGCCTTCTTGCTGAAGAATCCTTTCACCCCAGCGAACATTCCCGCAGGAGCCTTTTGCGCAACTGGAGCAGGCTCTTTCATTTCTGCCTGTCCTGTTGCTGACGACGGGGCCGCCAGCTTGTCTTGCGTTGCGACCGTCGTTGGCGTGGCTCCTGCTTGCACAGTGGACTTGGCGATCTTCTTGTCCGGCAAGGCTGCCGGCAGGTTCAGTACAACCAGGGAAACTCGCCGATTCGCAGGGTCGAGTGGCTTGTCGGGAAAGTGAAGCTGCTGATCAGCAAACCCACGTACCTGCGAGATTTGATCCGCGCGTATCCCATCTTCCTGCATTTCGCGCCGCGCCACGTTGGCCCGGTCGGTCGAAAGCTCCCAATTGCCATACGCTGCCGGATTCGCGTAAGGATGCGCGTCCGTATGTCCCTCAATCGAAATCCTGTTCGGCTGCGTCTTCAACCGGTCGGAGAGAACCTTCAGGATCTGCTGCAGCGCCGGCGTCGGCTGTGCGCTGCCCGACTCGAAGAACGTGCCTTTCTCATCCTCTACTAATTCAATGCGCAGACCTTCTTCGGTCAAGCTAATCTCGATTTGCTTCTTCAGCTTGTTCAGAAGATTGAGGTCGTTGATCGCACGAAGCAGCTCATCCTTCAGCTCGTCCATGTTCTTCTTCGTATCCTGCGATTCCTTGACCTCTTTGGGAATCGGCTTGCCCTCCGAACCCTTCTTCGCCGCAGTGCCCTTGGGATCGTTGAAGTAACCCGCGATCTGCTCCTGCACCGGCTTCGGTGTCGAGTTCATCAGCCAGAGAACGATGAAGAGACTCATCATGGCTGTGACGAAATCGGCGTACGCCACCTTCCACGCACCTCCGTGGTGCCCGCCATGCCCGCTCTTTTTCCGGATGATAATGATCGGCTGTTCGTCTGCCATCAGAGGCCTCCTTATGCTGCCGCCGCCGCAGACTTGCTGCGGCAGGCTTTTTCAACTTCAGTGAAGCTTGGGCGGATGTGCGCGGGGATCGCTCGCCGGGCCAGTTCCACCGCGAGGATCGGCGTCGTCCCCTTGATGAATGCCATCATCACCACCCGCAGAATGGAGTAGTACGCGTGTTCTTCTTCGTTGATCTTGGTCATGACCGAAGCCAGTGGCCCCAGCACGCCGTAGCACAGTAGAATTCCGAGGAAGGTTCCGACCAGCGCCGCCGCTACCTTGTGCCCGATCTCCTCTGGCGGACCGCCCAGGGCACCCATCGTAATCACAATGCCGAGTACAGCGGCGACGATTCCCAATCCTGGCAGCGCGTCGGCGACCGTGCTAAGCGCATTTGTCGGCTGGCCAGTGGTATGGTGGTGCACCTCCATGTCCAGTTCCATCATCTGGTCCACGTCGAACGGCAGCACGCCTCCCGTGATCGCCATGCGCATCGTGTCGCAGACAAAATTGGTCACGTGATGGTCCTTCAAAAAGCTCGGATATTGCGCAAAGATGGGACTCTTGTCTGCGCCTTCAACGTCGGCCTCGATCGCCACCATCCCGTCCTTCCGCGCTTTGCTGAACAGGTCAAACATCATCTTCAGCGTTTCGAGATACCGCTGTTTCGTGTAGGGCGATCCCTTGAGGACTCCCAGAAGACTCGCGATAAGACCCTTAAGAACATGCATCGGGTTCGCCACGATCAGCGTTCCCAGCGCGGCGCCTACAATCGTCACCACTTCCGCCGGCTGAATCAGGACCGCCAACTGTCCCTTTTCCATCAGGAACCCACCGATAACCGCGCCGAAAACTACCACAATGCCTACAATCGAAATCATCTCTCGCCTCTCCCCTTGGCTGCCGGCACCCAGCCCGTGCAGCTTCTCTCTCCTTATCGACCGGAGTGGCGAAAACTTTACGAAAGTTTCGGACAATTCTTTCTTGTACTTCCGCGAGGTCGAACGGTCCGACAGAAAACGCGGCAAGGTCGCCTGCTTCTCAACCGGATCGCACGTCGCTCTGCCCACAAAGATTGGCTGCATACAGGGGATAAAGCTCTACCGGCCTACCAGCATTTGCTCCGCTGTGGGTCGGCGATCTCCGCCGAAACCAGGCACAAGCGCCTGCAGTTCACGCTCCACCTGCTCGAGCACGCCACCCCATTGTCCGGCGACCGTCTGCCGAAAGAGCCTGGCCGTCGGATACCAGGGGCTGTCGCCTCGCTCCCGCAGCCAGCGCCAGTCGGGCGCGTGCGGCAGCAGGATCCACACCGGCTTGCCGAGAGCCCCGGCCAGGTGCGCCACCGACGTGTCCACAGCGATCACGAGGTCAAGATTGGCCACAATCGCGGCCGTGTCGGTGAAATCCTGCAACTCCGCATCGAGATCGACCACCTTCCCTGCCAAAGCAATCTCCTCGCGCTGAGCTACCGTCAGGCCTTTTTGCAGCGCGTAAAAAGCAACCCCCTCAATGTCCACAAGCCGCCTGAACTGCGAGAAGGAGATGGATCGCAGCCGGTCGCGCGTGTGTTCCGGATTGCCGGTCCAGACCACGCCTACGCGCAGACCCTCCGTCGCCAGCCGTCGTGACCAGGCCGCGCACTTGCCTGCGTCAGCCTGCAGATAAGGCACCGGCGCAGGAATGTTGCTCAGGTCCGTGCCGAACGCGCCCGGCAGGCTCAGCAGGGGGGAGTGCCAGTCGACCTCCCGCGGACGCTCGCCCTTGACAATGACCCGCACCGCCGGATGGAGGTTCTCGAGCAACGCCAGCAGCGGCGGCTGCACCTCCAGAACCACCTCCGCGCCAAGCTCAACCAGCATCGGCACGTAGCGTACAAACTGCAGCGTGTCGCCCAGGCCCTGCTCGGCATACACATAGATCCGCGCTCCCCGGATCGGCTCTCCACGCCACTGCGGCTGCGCAAAGGGCTCGCGCTTGCCCGCAAACTGCCGGACCAGCCAGCGATGCTCGTACTCCGGCCAACCGTCGGCGAAGTTGCCTTCAAGCAGCAGGTGGGAGCTAAAATTGAATCGCGCCAGCGAAGACTCGGGCTGCACCTCCAGGGCAAGCCGAAAGCAGCTCGCCGCGCCGGCTTCATCGCCCAGGGCATCCAGCGTAAAGCCGAGGCTGCAGAGCGTGGGCACGTCGCGCGGGTTCTCCATCAGCACCGTGCGAAACGCCGCGATCGCCCCCAGCGCATCCCCCTGCCGGGCCAGGATGCTGCCCAGATTGCAATGCGCATTCCACAGTCCCGGCTTCAGCGCAATCGCCCGGCGCAGGACGGCCTCCCCCGTCCTGTACTCTCCCGCGTCCATCTGCAGCGCGCCAAGATTCGACAGCGCCTCGGCAAACTCCGGGTTCAGCGTCACCGCTCGCAGGTACGACTGCCGCGCCAGGCCCAGGTCGCCGCGCTCGTGCAGCACGCGTCCCAGGCAGTTGTGCGCCTCCGTATCGTCTGGTTTGAGGGCCAGCGCCCGCTCGTAGCACGGGATGCACTCCTCAGGCCGGCCAGCTTCGTAGAGGGCCTTTCCCAAACTGAAGTGGCTATCCGACGAATCCGGAAACAAACCCACCGCCCTGCGATAAAGCTCCAGAGCCGCCGCCACCTCGCCACGCGTCTTGAGCAGGAACGCCAGGTGAAGGTACACCGCCTCGCGCTCCGGAGCGAGCTCGATCACCCTCTTACACAGCTCCATAGCCTCGGCAGCCTCGCCTGGCTCCTCGAGCAATTGGGCCAGCATCTGTAGGGAATCGGCGTCGCGACCGTTCAGCCGGATGGCCCGCCGGTAGCTCTCCTTGGCCTCGCCGCGTCTTCCCTGTAAAGCAAAGGTGCGGGCGAGATTGTAGTGGTACGTCGACACGCCTCCGCTGAGTTGGATGGCAGTGCCGATCAGCCGCGCCGACACGTCCAGCCGGTCCTCCTGCCGCGCCAGCACTCCGGAAAGATGCAGGGCGTCCGGGTTGCGTGGGTTCGCCTGCAACAGTCGACCATAACAAGCCGACGCCTGCGCAAAGCGGCCTGCGCGATGATGGACCAATCCGGTTTGGAGAAGCTCTCGATGCGGCTGTTTTACAGCTCGTTGTTCCTTCATATCGTTTGCGGGCAAAGTGACACGGACACAGATTCGGCGCTGCTCATTCTTCTTCGCTGCGGACCGGCCATTTTCGCTGCCGCTGTCGTTCTCGCACGTTTGCAGCCAAAGATCGCAGGTCCTCTATGAGGGAAAAATGAGGATTGGCCGCAACAGGTGCAGCTTGTACTCGGAAACGACCGGAAACTTGTAAACTGGAACAGACGCCATGATTCTCCCCTTTGTTCGCGAACTCGTCGCGGACCTCAAGCACTCCGACGCCTTCGACCGCGTCCGCCGCCATCTGGAATCCGGACAAGGCCGGCGGCGCATCGCCGGACTCACGTTCACCGGCCGCGCGCTCTATCTCCCCTACCTTGTGCAGGCCGCCTCCGCGCCCGCGCTGGTTCTGGTGGCCGACAATAAAGCGGCCGAGGCCCTGCACGCGGCCGTGCTCGCTGCCTGTGAATTGACCGGCGCGCTCGACCCCAAGGCCGTTCTCCGCCTGCCAGCTCACGACGTCCTGCCCTTTGAAAACCTCTCGCCGCACCCGGAGATCCAGGAGGCGCGAGCCGCCTCGCTCTGGAAGATCGCCTCCGGAACCGCGCGGCTGATCATCGCGCCCGTTGAGGCCGCCTGCCTCAAACTCTTCCAGCCTGACTTCTACGCCGCGCTCGCCCTCACGCTCAAAATCGGCGAAGAGTACCTGATCGACATGCTGGTCGAACATCTGCTCTCGGTCGGCTACACCCGCGTCGACGTCGTCGAGATGCCCGGCCAGCTCACCGTCCGCGGCGGCATCCTGGACGTCTACTCGCCCGAGGCCGACCGGCCCATCCGCATCGACTTCTTCGGCGATGAGATCGAGTCCATCCGCAAGTTCGACCCCGAAACCCAGCGCAGCCAAAGCACGCTCGACGCCGCACTCCTGCTCCCGCTCACCGAAATCCCCATCACCAACAAGGTGCTTGAAGCCATCAACGCGCGGCTCACCCGCTCAGGCTCCGCCGCAGGTGCCCTGCTCGAAGGCGGCGAAATCCCCACAGAACTACAGACGCATGTGGCCACGCGCACTGGTGAAGCGACCATCTTCCCCGGCTGGGAGTTCTTCGCCCCCGTCGCCGGAGCCACCCGCTCGCTGCTCGAACTGCTCGGCCGCGAGACCCGCGTCTTTGTCGAAGAGCCCGCCATGATCAAGAACCAGGGTGAGCGCTGGTGGAA
>CAXTQE010000015.1:41336-43785 GCA_964246225.1 uncultured Acidobacteriaceae bacterium
CCCGCCACCCGCAAATCCAAAACCTCCGCCTTCATCTCCGACTTCCGCGACCTCGCCGTCGGCGACTACGTCGTCCACGTGGAACATGGCATCGCCCAGTACTGCGGGCTGCGCACCATTGATGAAGACGCGGAGAATCCGCTCGAACTCATGATCCTCGAGTTCGCCGACGCGGCCAAACTCTACGTCCCGCTCACCCGCCTCGACCTCATCCAGAAGTACCGCTCCACCGACACCGGCCCCGCACCCGTGCTCAACAAGCTCGGCTCGCAAAGCTGGCAGAAGACCAAGGCCCGCGTCAAGAAAGCCATGGCCGACATGGCCGCCGAGCTGCTCAAGCTCTACGCCCAGCGCAAAGCCGCGCAGGGCAACGCCTTCTCTCCAGACAACAACCTGCAGCGCGAGTTTGAAGACGCCTTCGCCTTCACCGAGACCGACGACCAGCTCTCCGCCATCCGCGACATCAAGGCCGACATGGAGATCACCCAGCCCATGGACCGCCTGCTCTGCGGCGACGTCGGCTACGGCAAAACCGAAGTCGCCATGCGCGCCGCCTTCAAGGCCGTGCAGGATGGCAAGCAGGTCGCCGTCCTTACCCCGACCACCGTGCTTTCCTTCCAGCACTTCGAGTCTTTCAAGAAACGTTTCGCAAACTTCCCCGTCAAGGTCGAAATGCTCTCGCGCTTTCGCACCGCGAAAGAAAAAACCGTCATCACCGAGCAGGCCGAGGCCGGCAAAATCGACATCCTCATCGGCACCCACGCCATCCTCGCCCAGAAGCTCAAGTTCCAGGACCTAGGCCTGCTCATCGTCGATGAAGAGCAGCGCTTCGGTGTCCGTCACAAGGAGCGCCTGAAGCAGATGCGCACCGCCATCGACGTGCTCGCCATGTCCGCCACGCCCATCCCGCGCACGCTGCACATGTCGCTCATGGGCCTGCGTGACATGTCGGTGATCGAGACTCCGCCCAAGGACCGCATGGCCATCCAGACCATCGTGGCCAAGTTCGACGAGAAGCTTATCCGCACCGCCGTCGAGATGGAGCTCGAGCGCGGCGGCCAGATCTATTTCGTCAACAATCGTGTGGAAACCATCTACGAGTTAGCCGCCAAGATCCGCGAGCTGGTCCCCTCCGCACGCATCGTCGTCGGCCACGGCCAGCTGCCCGAAGCCGAGCTCGAACGCGTCATGCTCGCCTTCATGAACCACGAGTACGACGTCCTCGTCGCCACCTCCATCATCGAGAACGGCCTCGACATTCCGCTCGCCAACACCATCATCATCAACCGCGCCGATCGTCATGGATTGTCGGAGTTGTATCAACTCCGAGGACGCGTCGGCCGCTCCAACCGCCGCGCCTACGCCTACCTGCTCATCCCGCCGGACACGCAGCTCACCGATATTGCTCGCCGCCGCCTGGCAGCGTTGAAAGAGTTCTCCGACCTCGGCGCAGGCTTCAAAATCGCCGCGCTCGACCTCGAACTACGCGGCGCCGGCAACATGCTCGGAGGCGAGCAGTCCGGGCACATCGAAGCCATCGGCTTCGAGCTCTACACCTCCATGCTCGAAGAAGCCGTGAACAAGATGAAGGGCGAGGGCGACAAGCCCGCACACGCCACCACCGCGCTCAACCTCGGCATCTCCGTCCGCATCGACGCAAGCTACATCGAAGAAGAAAATCAGCGCCTGCGCATGTACAAACGCATCGCCGGCGCGCTCGATCAGGCCACCATCGACGACGTCCGCAGTGAACTGCACGACCGCTACGGCGAGCCTCCTGAGAGCGTCCTCAATCTGCTCTCCGCAGGCGAGCTGCGCCTCAAATGCGAGCAGCTTGGCATCGCGCAGCTCGACCGCAAGCGCACCCAGATCGAACTTCCCAACCCCAACGGCAATAAGAAGCAGCCGATCAAACAATTCGTCGAGATGCTCCACCTCCGCTTTGCCGTCCCGGAAGAAGGCAGCTCAAACACCGGCGCAAGTATGGGTACAGACACCCTCGCCCACGCCAAGATCGATCCCGGCATGCTCATGAAGCTCGTCGCCCGCAACGCAAAACGCGGAGCCCAATTCACGCCGCAAGGCATCCTGCGCTGGCCGCTCACTTCCGCCAAAGCCGAAGAAGTCCTCGCCGAAACCCGAGCGCTGCTCGAGCAACTGGAACCGGTCGCCGTAGCCTAGGCTCCGCATCGGCATGGAAACTTCTCCCTCCCTACCCTCGTCGATATAGACTCAGCGCAACGTGCTATCACCTGGATGCCACACAACCGCGGACCTGCTCCGTCGTCCAGTCGTTTTTCAGGTTGGCCAGGGAAGAACTTTGGGAGTTAGAGAATGGCAAAGCGGATCGGTTGGGCAGCGATAGCAGTCATCTCTTTGACAGGTTGGCACACCGTGACGGTCGCCCAGACCGCGCAGCACTACGAAAGACCACCCGCCCCCATCGAAC